>NZ_CP022356.1:900000-1161949 GCF_002216855.1 Paraphotobacterium marinum | reverse complement strand
ATCACAACCGTCATTATCAAAATCAGTGGCACCAGAAGGAGTGTCCGGACAATTATCATTACTGTCATCCACACCATCGCCATCTGTATCATCATCTTGCGTATCATCACCGCATCCATCTTGATCTAAATCAGGCTCATTTTCTGGCGTATTAGGACACTTATCATCGTCGTCATTCACACCATCGTTATCATCATCATCATCGTTGACATCATCACAACCATCATTGTCTGTATCAGTGGCATCTAATGTCGTGTCATCACAATCATCGTCGTCATCATTGACGCCATCATTGTCATCATCATCATCATTGGCATCGTCACAACCATCGCCGTCAAAGTCAGCTGCGCCCGTCACTGTATCATCACAGGCATCTTCGTCGTCATTGACACCATCATTATCATCATCATCATCGTTGGCATCATCACAACCATCATTATCAAAGTCAGCTGCGCCTGCGACTGTATCATCACAAGCATCCGCATCATCATCTACACCATCATCATCAGTGTCAGTACAACCATTGTCAGCAACATTAGTGTTCAAAGGTGTATCATCACAGGTATCTGCGTCATCATCCACACCATCGTTATCATCATCATCATCGTTGGCATCATCGCAACCGTCATTATCAAAATCCGTTGCGCCTAAAACTGTGTCGTCACAAGCATCTGCGTCATCATCCACACCATCGTCATCAGTGTCTGTACAACCATTATCAGCAACATTAGTATTCAGAGGTGTATCATCACAAGCATCATCATCGTCATTGACACCATCGTTATCATCATCATCATCGTTGGCATCATCACAACCATCACTGTCAAAGTCAGCTGCGCCCGTCACTGTATCATCACAGGCATCTTCGTCGTCATTGACACCATCATTATCATCATCATCATCGTTGGCATCATCACAACCATCATTATCAAAGTCAGCTGCGCCTGCGACTGTATCATCACAAGCATCCGCATCATCATCTACACCATCATCATCAGTGTCAGTACAACCATTGTCAGCAACATTAGTGTTCAAAGGTGTATCATCACAGGTATCTGCGTCATCATCCACACCATCGTTATCATCATCATCATCGTTGGCATCATCGCAACCGTCATTATCAAAATCCGTTGCGCCTAAAACTGTGTCGTCACAAGCATCTGCGTCATCATCCACACCATCGTCATCAGTGTCTGTACAACCATTATCAGCAACATTAGTATTCAGAGGTGTATCATCACAAGCATCATCATCGTCATTGACACCATCGTTATCATCATCATCATCGTTGGCATCATCACAACCATCACTGTCAAAGTCAGTTGCACCTAAAACTGTATCATCACAGGAATCTGCATCGTCATTGACACCATCGTTGTCATCATCATCATCATTAGCATCATCACAACCGTCATTATCGAAATCCGTTGCGCCTATCTCTGTGTTGTCACAATCATCATCATCGTCGTTCACACCATCGTTGTCATCATCGTCATCGTTGGCATCATCACAACCGTCATTATCAAAGTCAGTTGCACCAGATGGTGTATTTGGACAATCATCATTACTGTCATCTACACCATCGCCATCGCTGTCATCATCTTGTGTTTCATCACCGCAGCCATCTTGATCTAAGTCAGGCTCATTTATAGGTGTATTGGGACACTTGTCATTTTCGTCATTCACACCATCGTTATCATCATCATCGTCGTTGGCATCATCACAACCATCACCATCGGTATCAAGTGCACCCAGTGTAGTATCATCACAAGCATCATTGCCATCATTGACACCATCGTTATCATCATCGTCATCGTTGGCATCATCACAACCGTCATTATCAAAGTCGGTTGCACCTAACTCTGTGTTGTCACAAGCATCATCACCATCATTGACACCATCGTTGTCATCATCGTCATCGTTGGCATCATCACAACCATCTTTATCAAAATCAGTCGCACCTAATACCGTATTGTCACAAGCGTCATCATCGTCATTCACGCCATCGTTATCATCATCATCATCGTTAGCATCATCACAACCATCTTTATCAAAATCAGTCGCACCTAATACCGTATTGTCACAAGCGTCATCATCGTCATTCACGCCATCGTTATCATCATCATCATCGTTGGCATCATCACAACCATCATTATCAAAGTCAGCTGCGCCCGTCACTGTGTTGTCACAGTCATCATCACCGTCATTCACGCCATCGTTATCATCATCGTCATCGTTGGCATCATCACAACCATCACCGTCAAAGTCAGTAGCACCTGCAACCGTATTGTCACAAGCATCATCATCATCATTGACGCCATCATTATCATCATCATCATCTTTATTATCTGATGAACCATCTCCATCTGAATCTGCGCATCCATCTGAAGCAACTTCCACTCCACTCAATGTATTAGGACATTCATCGTTATTATTACTAACCCCATCATTATCATCATCATTATCATCATCATTATCATTATCATTTCCAGAACCCAAAAAAACACTAGAGTTATCATCACCACTTGAATCAGTATCAAGATCATTATTAGGAGAATCACTATCTGGGGCTGAGTCTGCATCAGGCTCAGGATCATTGGAAACCGGTTGTTCCTGAGCTGCTGGTTGGCTATCTTGCTCTTTGAATGTGTTACTGTCACCGCAACCGTATAGAAATGATGTACAAAAAATTACTATTAAAATTTTTCTGAAAGCATTTAGTAAGTTTTGAAGGCACATAAATTATCCTTAAAGTAATGTCGTAATTCTGACAATACCGTTTTAAGCATAATTAATGCCAATAATAGAAAACCTCATAAAATGATTAAATTTTATGAGGTTATAAAAATTTTGAGCATAAATTAAACTAGAACAATTTACTCATTTGTATCAATTTGCAAAACAAAAATCATATTAAGAATAATTCATAAGTTTAGGCAAAAATAAAATCATAATTATGTTTTTCATTATATCGATTTAAATGTTTGAGCTTTTGATTAACATAAGCAATAGAGTTTGCTGGTAACTCATTTTCTAACAAATGTATTTTGTTTAACAAACTTTGATTTTTAAAGCCATTAATTAAGGACAAACGAAACCAGGTGTATGCTGTTAGCTGATTGTTAGGCACTCCCATACCAGAAAGATACAGATCACCAAGTGATTCTTCCGCGTAGGCATTATTTTGATTACTTGAGATTGTATACCAGTACAAAGCTTTTGATGCACTACTGCGAACACCTAAACCATCATCATACATCTTTCCCAAATAATATTCTGCATCAGCATTTGATTTCTTGGCTAAAATTTCAAACCAAAATAAAGCTTTTTTGTAATTTTTCTTTACTCCGTGTCCATAAAAATAATCTTTAGCAACTTGAAGTTGTGCATCATCATTATTAGAACGTGCTTTTTTAATTACATCTTCAAAACTAGAGCCATAAGAATAGGAAGATACAAGAAAAATTCCTAAAAAAATAATCCTTAACATATGTATTCCTTGCAAAAAATAATTTCAATTGTATAACAAATTTGACTCTTACACTATTATTACTTTTTATTGACCTTTCTATGACATGATTTAAGACAACCAATTTATTATGGACAGTGTGCAAATAATTTTGGGAAATTTATGAAAACATTAGATCAAATTATAACAAAGTTTTATCTCATACTGATTGGCATTCTTATATTAAGTTATTATTTTTATCCTTTTTAAAACTTTTCATTCGAACAGTCGATCTGTTTAAGAAAATCCTCCAAATTATCTATATTTTTGAGTAAAGAGATGAAAGCTACACCATCTGCACCAGCATCAAAAATATTTTTTATATTTTGTTGTGTAATGCCTCCAATTGCGATTAAGGGTGAACTAATTTGTTCTTTCCATTCACTGATCATCTTTAGACCTCTAGGATCATATTTTGATTGTTTTGAAGTGGTTTTATAAATTGGCCCCAAAGCAATATAACTAGGAGTGATTTCCTCTAAAATATTTAAATTAGAATTTACATGTGTACTGATGCCTAGAGCTATATCATGATACAAAATTAATTCTAAATTTGCTTTTTCGAGATCTTCTTGGCCTAGATGTACTCCAAATGACTTAAATTGTATTGCTTTTTCCCAATAATCATTGACAAATAACTGTAACCTGTACTGCTTTGATAGGTATACGGCCTGTTCAATTTCATGATTTAAAGCCTCATCCTCTAAATCTTTTACCCTAAGCTGCACTGTCTTAATTTTTGAGTTTTCAAACTGTTTAAGTTTATGAGCTCTATCAACAATTGGATATACCTTTAAACTTTCAGTTATTAACTTTTTAAACTGCTTCATTACACTTGATGCCAAAATGGTTTGCCAACAACCGGGGTGCTGGGTGACGCTATTTCTTTTTCATTCATCATCTTTGCTTTGTAAGCCATATTTCCGGCCTGAATACTAAAATTAAACGCTTTTGCCATCATTATCGGATCTAAGGATTTAGCAACTGCAGTGTTCAACATGATACCATCAGCACCAAGTTCCATAGCCTGGCAAGCATGTGATGGTCTCCCAATGCCTGCATCAATAATGATAGTTACTTCAGAAAATTGCTCTCTAATCATTTTAAATTGATAAGCATTTAATAAACCTTTTCCTGTGCCTATTGGAGCAGCCAAAGGCATAATAACCTTACAACCAAGTTCAATTAATTTCGCACAAATTGAACTATCATCTGTACAATATGGCAAGACTTTAAAACCTAATTGAATCAGTTCTTCAGTTGCTTTTAATAGTTCAGGTATGTTGGGTTGAAGATTATAACTATTACAAATAACCTCTAATTTAACCAAATTAGTATTAAAAACCTCTCTAGCCATTTGAGCAGTTAAAATAGCCTCCTTTGCTGTATAGCAACCAGCTGTATTTGGAAGAACATCTACATTTAATTCCTTAATACATTCCCAAAAAAATTTCCATTTTTTATTTGATTTGATTCTCTTCTTAGTGACACCGTTACCAAATTGGTCTTTGACTCAATGATAGAATCTTTCATAATATCTAAATTTGGATACAAAGCTGTTCCTAAGATTAATCTATTTTCAAAAGATTTATCATAAATTTTAAGGTTATTATTTTGAATATCCATTTTATTATCCCCCTTGCATTGGGGATAATATTTCTACATTATCACCTTCTTCGATTGTCGTGCAATGATACTGGGATCTTGGTATAAAGTTTTGGTTTATTGCAACGGCAACACTTAAGCTACTCGAATAGCTATCCATAAATTGCTTTACACTCAATTGATGCTCAATTGTTTTTGTTTTTCCATTAATGATAATTTTCATATAATTTGCTTGTACCTGTTCTAATAATATCAAATAATTGGTCTCCCAAAAAAGGAGCCAATAAGTATCCATGACGATAAAGCCCATTGACATAAATTGTTTGATGTCGCCGTTGAATAGTGGGCATATGATGAGATAACGTTGGTCGACAATTTACTCTCGCTTCTAAAATCCTAGCTTCTGCAAAAGAGGGAGAAACACTATAAGCTGCTGATAACAATTCTAATGTTGATTGGACTGAAATATTCGAAAAATCTTCAGATATTATTGATGTTGCTCCAATAACAAATTTATGATCTTTTCTTGGAACGATATATATCTGATATCTTGGGTGCATAAGCCTAACGGGACGATTTAAACATACATCTTTACAATGTAAATGAATTGTTTCCCCACGAATACCATGAAGGTTTTCAATATTATTTTGTGCCGCTAATCCCCTGCAATCGACGATCCAATCAAAGTTAAAGTTTTGACCTGCACAATGAATATATTCATCGTTCTCAGAATAAGCTTCAACTTTTTCAAAAAGATTATAGAGATTATTTTTTAAAAAGGTCGTACTATGCTGAATGAAAGTATCACAACAAATGTGAGCTTCATTAGGTAAAAAAATTCCATTAGAAAATTCAGAGTTGAGTTGGGGTTCAATATTGGATAAATCAGTAGAATTTAGATACAAAAATTCATCTTTGGATAACTGAAGTTTTGAGTTGACCTCTCTATCAAAATCATCAAAGGAGGCTTGATCTTGTTTGAAAGAAACTAAAAGGCTTCCATTTCTATAGAAACCATCTTTCATATTGATTTGTGAGCAGATATCACTCCATCTCGAAAGAGAGTATTTCCCCCATTCATAAAATTTTGGGCTCTCATTTTCAACTTCTGCAATAGGAGAGATCATTCCGGCTGCAGTGCGACTAGCACTATCGAGAATAGACAAATCTTTTTTTTCAAATAAGGTCGTTTGATAACCGTTATTGATGGCATTTATTGCAACAACTCGGCCCATCAAACCCGCACCTATAATTCCAATTGATTTCATTTTAATCTCATTCATAAATAAGAAAAACCAAATCCATTGAGATAATTCAGTATTACGGAGGGTGGATTGATTTTTCCTACGTTGGTTTTAACCAATTCAGGTTCAAAGGGTAATTCTCAGCTACATTAGCACCCCTAAATCATATATCGACAATAACGATTAATTAAAAAATTGTCAAGTTGACAACATTGTTTATTGCAGATTTTTTATTCCATCACGAAGACTTAGAATTTTATTTGTTAAATTTGGTAAATTATTTCTGATTTCTTGAACCGCTTGATAACTTCGCATACCGGTTTGACAATAAAAGATAACTTTTTTAAATTCCTGAAAATGATATTGTTCATTTTTTAATTCATCTAAGGGAATATTGATACCACCAATATTAAACTTTTCAAACTCAGATGAATTACGCACATCAACTAGTAGAATGTTTTCCCGAGATAAATCAATTTCCTTTAACTCTTGATAGGAAATTAAAAATGCTTCCTCCTGCGATAAAAATTCTTTGATTTCAGTTTTTAATTCAATACGATCTGACTTATTCGCTCTTAAAATATTATCAGGATCAATTTCAATATTGTATTTTTGAAACTGCATTTCGAGTAAATCAATAAACAAAATCTTATTTTTAAGTGGTTTTCCAATATTTAATATTATTTTTATAGCTTCATTTACTTGCATTGTACCTAAAATACCTGGCAAAGCACCAATGACACCATTTTCAGCACAAGTATTACACTCACCTTCTGCGGGTATATTTGGAAATATATCCCTATAATTTACTGTTTCTTTGTAAGGAAAAGCGTTAAATACAGCAAGTTGCCCCTTAAAACCATCAATTGAAGCCGAAACCAATGTTTTGTCTGAATAAAAGCACGCATCATTGATTAAATATTTTGTTTCAAAGTTATCCGTTGCATCAATAACCAAATCATAATCTCTAACCAATTCGAGACCATTATTTTGATTAAATTTATTATGAATTGTTTTGATCGTAACATAGGGGTTATGAAGTTCCATTTTACTCTTGATCACATCAATTTTAAATTTACCAACATCATTAACGTTGAATAAGAATTGTCTCTGCAAGTTAGAGAAACTGACTCTATCATCATCGATTATTCCTATATTGCCCACACCTGCGGAGACTAAATATTGAATAACTGGACAACCTAAACCTCCAGCACCAACAACTAATATTTTTGCTCCCTTTAATTTTAACTGTCCCTTTTTTCCAATTTCATTCAGTGAAAAATGTCTTTGATAGAGTTGCTCTTCTTCTTTTGATAGTTTCATTAAAATTTTCAATTTTATAAGTTATATATATTCATACTAACTTAATTTCATTAAAAAAATAAATACAAATTTTAAAAAAAATACTTGATAATGATTATCATTTGCATTAACATTTGATTGTTTCTGTTCCTAATAGGTACTATTTATGCAAAGAAAATTTTTTTTTGAACAACAGTTATTTGACTTAATTTTAGGCCCTATACGTTGGGAGGTTTTTAAATTTTCTTTAGAAAATAATTTATTTGATTGGTTATCCAAAGATGTTTCATCCAAGGAGTTATCAAAAAAATTTAATTGGTGCCCTACCCATCTCGAATTAATCTTAAATGCCCTCACAAGTATGGATATCTTGTCCAAAAAAAATCAATTTTTTAAGCTTAAAGAAGCTTACCTTCCTTTATTGTCAGGCCCTAAATCTACTGACTTTAAAAAAACCTTGCTCCATTTAAATAAAATTAAGCATATAAATTTTGATAGTATGTCTAATGCTGTTAAAGGCATCCAAGATACGAGAATATTTCATGAAAATTATTGGACAGAAGCTGCAAATGGATTACTCTCTTTTCACAAGTCCATCAGAAATAAAATTTTAATTTCTGAGTTAATCAAATCAAATATTTTAGTTGAAGACTTTAAACTTTTAGATATAGGAGCTGGCTCCTCAACACTTGCCAAAGAAATTTTAAATATCGTTCCAAGTATGCAATTTGATTTATTTGATTTACCACACTGTGCAGAAATGATTGAAGAACAAATTCCTTCCCATAGTAAAAATATGATAAAAACCATAAAAGGAGATATGAATAAGAGTACTTTTCTCAAAAAGTATAATGTGGTCTTAACATCAATGTGTTTATATTTTTCTAAAAATATAAGTGACACACTCCAAAAAATCAAAAATGCTTTACTGCCTGATGGATATTTTGTAAGCTTTCATGAATGTATATCCAAAGATCGAACAAAACCACAATTTCATGTTGTTGGTCGACTACCTATTGAGTTAAGAAATGGACCTTTGTCACTGGATAATGAAGCATTTAAAAAAATATTCTAAATATTTTTGAAAAAATTTCTTATCAAAAAAAACTGAATACTCCCTTTGGTACAATGGAAATATTAATTGCCCAAAAAAGTAATTAGTAACAATAGTGGTACAACAATTGATGTTGTGATCACCCTCATTTGTAAATATGTTTTCGAAATTTCTTGTGATTGATAAAGTTTATAATCAGTATATAAATAACTTAAAAAAGAAAGTACAACGATTATGTAAAACACTTTTACAACAGCACATAAGAACGCAAACCACACTAATAATGTCCAAAAATTACTGTATAAATAAAAATATTTTTTATTTTTTTGTGGGTTTTTAAGTTGTATCCCCCAATAGATAGCTGACATAAAAACGGATATGACTAAGGAATAGCTTTTTAAAGCATCATCCACACTCAACAAATAAACTCTATTACAACCCAAAAGGTTTAGAGCAGATAGAAAGGCAAAGGGGATGATCCCGCCGTAAGTCAAGTATTGATATATTTTCATGATAAACTTACCTCTCCAGGTTTCATTTTTTTATAACTCATATATACTATATTATTAATTTAATTCAACTTTTGGTACATTTTATGGCAAAATTTGCAATTGCCTTTCTTGTAGGCCTAATATTTTCTTTGTGTATTTGGTTTATTCCACCAATCAATAAACTGATTATTTCATTAATGACGCAATATCCTCAACAATTTGATATTTACTGGCCACTAATAATTATACTTTTATTTGTAATTATTATTGCATTATTTGACTTTGGTAAAGATAGAAATAAGTATGAATATATCCAAATGTTAAAAAATATCGAGCAAGCTGAATTTTTTATACTAAGAGAAGATAATAGAGATTCGAATCAACTAAAAACAATGCATTATATAAGTAGCAATCTTATTGGGTTAAGTAATGTTTCATCCTTATACAGAAAACATAAAAAATTACTTACATTAGTACAGAGCAACTCAAACGAAGACGCTTTAAAAACTTTAAATATAATTAAATATAGACTTTCAAAGAAAATTTAAAATTTTATGAACACAACCAAACTCCAAATTTTAGTGGATGCTGATGCATGTCCCAGAGTTTTAAAAGAAATTATTTATCGGTTTGCACAAAGGGTAAAAATAAAAACCACATTCATAGCAAATCAATTTTTAACCCTTCCAAATTCTACATATCTGTTTTCTTTGGTTGTATCTAAAGGTTTTGATGAAGCTGATAATCAAATCATTGAGTTATCAAATCCTATGTCTTTAGTTATCACCTCAGATATTCCATTGGCTGATAAAGTTATTGAAAAAGGTGGGCATGTTCTGACTTTTAAAGGACAACTTATAGATAAATTTAATATAAAGCCTATTCTTGCTAATAGAGATTTCATGACAGAAATGAGAGAAGCAGGATTAATTGAAACTAGAAATAAAAAAATTGAACAAAGAGAAACAAGTCAATTCACTAATAACTTAAATAATATCATTTCCAAGATATCTAAAAAGTTTAATACGTGAATTTGCCTTTTATTAATTATTAAAAAATAACAAAAAGGCAATATTTATTGCCTTTTTTTCATAATGATAAAATCTAAATTATTTTATTTTTTTTACTGTTTTACAATGACCATGATAACATTTGGTCTTTTTCACAACTTTCTCACCCCAACGATTATGTTTAACTACTTTTTTTACATGCCCGTGATGTGAAGTTACTACTTTCTTAACTACTTCTGCATTTGAAACTGTTGAACCAATTAGAGCAATTGAGCATACAGCTAATATTAATGTCTTTTTCATATTTATATCTAGTCCTATTTTAATTTTTAATTTTAGTTTTTAGTTTTTAGTTATTTTACTTTTTTTACTGTCTTACAATTACCGTAAGAACATTTAGTTTTCTTCACAATTTTATCACCATATCGATTGTGTTTAACAACTTTTTTGACATGGCCAGTTTGCGTTTTATGTGTTGTAACTTTTTTTACCACTTCAGCATTTGCAAAAGTAGAACCTATTAAAGTTAATGAACAAACTGCTAAAATAATTGCTTTTTTCATAAAAATTTCCCAAAGTGTGTGAATAAAAATGTTTGGAAAATTGATTATTCACAAAATAAAAAGACAAATCAATCACTCAACATTAATATTGACATTCAATTGACCTAGAAAGGAAACAACGTTTTTTTTTAATCATAACGTCTATATTTTAGTAAAAAAGTTAACATAAACTTGATTAAAATACTTCTATAGCTGCCTTGAAAAGTTGCATATGAGCTGGCACTAAATCTTGGTGGTTGTTTCTATAACCACCACCAATGACACAGGCAACTGGTAAAGATAAGTTTTTACAAAGGTTTAATATAAAAAAGTCCCGTTCATATATTCCTTGATTTGTCAGCTTCAAATAACCCAACTCGTCATCTTGGTGAACATCTACCCCTGCATCATAAAGAACAAAGTCAACATTGTTTTGCTTTATGATGATAGGAATGATACTTTTTAAATAATCTAAGTATTCATAATCTTTCATCTCCCTTTCAAGAGGAATATCATAGTCTGAGTTGGGTTTTCTTGAAGGAAAGTTTTTCTCACAATGAATGGATAAGGTCAAAATATCTGGATTTTTTTCAAAAATGGTTGCTGTTCCATCACCCTGATGAACATCACAGTCTATTATTAATATTTTGGTTGCAAGGCTTTGATCTATTATTGATTGTGCTGCAATAGCCAGATCATTTATCAAGCAAAACCCACTACCAAAGCTTGAATGTGCATGGTGATAACCGCCGCTACAATGAATACCAACGCCATGATTTATCGCAATTTCAGCAGTTAAACATGTCCCTCCTGTTGACAATAAAGTACGTTTAATTAATTGTTCGCTCCATGGAAAGCCGATTCGTCTCATCTTACTTAAAGACAACTTATTATTAATTAATTGATTAATGTATTCCAAGTCATGAACTCTAAATACTTTTTTTAACGATACCGAATTAGGATGAAATATTTTAATATTTTGACTAAATTGACTTAACAATGATTCATATAAAAATTTATATTTCAGTATTGGATAGCGGTGTTTTTCTGGCAGTTCGAGTTGAGAATATATCTCATGATAAATGACAGGTAATACCAAATCTAATTCCTTTTTTCCAATTATAAATTTAGACCATTAATTTTATTTTGAATAATCTTAGCACAGTCTTCAAAATATTGTTCAAGCGGGCTATTTTTTCTATATACAAGCACAATATCTCTAGAGGGACTTGGTTGTTCTAAATCTATATAACAAACACCATCTCTTATTTTTTCTTTTGGTGTTGCTAATTTGGGCATAAAAGTTTTACCTGTTCCCGCTGCAACCATATACCTTAAGGTTTCTAGACTGGTTGATTTAAATCGTTCATCTTCCTTACCAATCAGAAAGCAAGAACCAATAGCTTGATCTTGAAGACAGTGACCATCATCAAGCATTAAAAACGTTTCATCACTTAAATCTGACATTGATAATCCTTTTTTCCCACACAAAACATCGTGCTCTGAAACGGCTAAAATCATTGGCTCACGATATAAATCTATCCGATTAAAATTTTGAATGTCATCAACTGATGCAACAATAATACAATCCAGTTTGCCTTCTTCTAAATTTTTTACAAGATTTTTGGAGTGATCTTCATGTAAAAAAATATCAACTTTATCCTGTTTTATTTCTTGAATAATATGAGGAAAGAGATAAGGTCCTACAGTAGGAATTACACCAATAGAAATGGGACCACTGACTCCATGTATTTCATTATTTGCAATTTTATGAAAAGTTTCTATTTCTTTTAGGATACTTTTTGCCTGATTGACTAATTTGATACCCGATGGTGTGAACAAAATTCTTCTATTATTACGTTCAATCAATTGAAGATTTAATTCATTTTCTAGCTTTTTAATTTGACCACTAAGAGTGGGTTGGCTTACAAAACATTTTTCAGCAGCCTTTCCAAAATGCTTACATTCTTCCAAAGCTACCAAATATTTGAGATCTTTAATATTCATTACAACACAAATTTTTTCTTTTAAAGTATTGTAACGAATATTGTAAACATTTTCTAGCAACCAGGACCACAGTCAAGGCAGTGGTCAATTACTTGTGGCCCAAGATCCAATTGAGCATTTAATTCCCTTAAAGCTGTTCTTAAACCTTCCTCAATAACAGGATGATAAAATGGCATTTTGAGCATATCACTTACCGTCATTTTATTTTGGTGTGCCCAAGCTAATAAGTGAGCTAAGTGTTCCGCTGCCGGTCCAATCATTTCTGCTCCTAAAAAGCGACCAGTTCCTTGCTCTCCATAAACATGCAAAAGACCAATATTTTTTAACATAACTCTTGCTCTTCCCTGATCTTCGAAACTTACTGAGCCTGTTTTAAAACAATATTCACAATCACCCCATTTCTTTTTGACCGAGTCAAAAGACTCACCCACCATTGCAATCTGAGGGTGCGTAAATACAACACTTATTGGCGTTCGACGAAGACCTGCCCTTACCTCCGGATAAATAGCTGCATTATGACCTGCTATTTCTCCTTGATCTGCTGCTTCATGCAATAATGGAATTTCATTTGATGCATCTCCTGCAATAAAAATTTCAGGTACATTTGTTTGCATAGTAAAACGATTAAATTTAGGTACACCTCTATCATCTAATTTTAGAGTTGTATTTTGAAGTCCTAGCTTATCCACATTTGGTTTGCGTCCCACTGCAGAAATTAAATAATCAACTTCTATTGTTCTGTTATCATTAATGTTCGGATCAAAAAATTCACCCTCACAGAATCATTCAGTTTTTCAATTTCATTAATTTTTGCATCTTCATCAAGATAAAACTCTTTCTTAAAAAATTTTGAGGCATAACTCATTATATCTGGATCGGTTAAAGGCCCAACCTTGCCACCTAAACCAAACATATATACTTGCACTCCCAGCTTGGATAGTGCTTGTCCAATTTCTAAACCAATAACACCAGGACCCATTATAACTACGGATTTCGGCAAATCTTCCCAATCAAAAATATCATCGTTGGTAACTAATTTATTTCCTAAACTTTTCCAAGAAGGTATGGATATAGGGCTAGATCCTGTAGCAATAATAATTTTTTTTGCATGAATTTGAGTATGATTATCTATTTGAAGAGTCGTGTCATTTACAAAAGAAGCATGTCCCTTTATCTTATCTTCGGCTGGAAAGTTATCGACATCTTCAGTAATAAAATTAACAAATCGGTCTCGCTCTGATCTGATACGATTCATTACAGCTTTACCATCAATAGTAGGTTTTGAGTAAGTTACACCAAAATCTTTAGAATTTTCATATTCACTAGCCTTTTCAGCAGCTGCAATTAGTAACTTAGAGGGCATACAGCCAACTCTTGCACATGTTGTACCATATTTATCACCCTCAATTAATAGAACCTGCTTGTTCATTTTTTTGAGTTCACGGTAAGCTTTTAGACCAGCTGTACCTGCTCCAATCACTGCATTTTCAACATTAATTACTTTCATTGACATGTATTTCCTCTATATATTAATTCAATTTTATTTTAAATATTTTTCTAAATCATCACTTCCACCGATATGCTTACCATCAATAAATACCTGTGGAACAGAAGTACGTCCAGACATTGCTTTTAATTGGGATAAGGATATATCTTTATTTAAAACTAATTCACTAAATAACATTTTATTATCCTTCAATAATTTTTTTGCCTTAGCACAATATGGACAACCTTCTCTCGTTAAAACATTTATATCTGATAACTTATATTCTGGAGCAATATATTTAAGCATAGTATCAGCATCAGAAACTTTGTAGGGATCTCCAGGTACATCCTCTTCAACAAACATCTTTTCTATTTGTCCATTTCTGACTAACATGCTATATCTTCTAGAACGGTCTCCAAAACCTAAATGTCTATCGTCAACAACTAAATTCATAGCTTTTGTAAAGTCAGCATTTCCATCAGGCAAGAAAAAAATCTTCTCTGCATGCTGATCTTTCTTCCAAGCATTCATTACAAATGTATCATTAACTGAAAGACAAAGGATTTCATCTATACCAAACTCTTTGAATACTGGGTAAAGTTCATTAAATCGAGGTACATGGCTGTTAGAACAAGTAGGAGTAAAAGCTCCTGGTAAACCAAATAATATTACATTTTTGTTAGCAAAAAAGTCTTTAGTATTAAAGTCTTGCCAATTATCATTTTCATGAATTTTAATTGTTACGTTAGGGATTTCTTTTGGATACTGTTGTGACATAAGTCTTACTCCATTATGTTTAATAATTAATTCATATTAACTTTAATTAAAATAAAAATCAGATTGTTTTTTTCAATAAATTATATTTGCAAAACCTATCGAAAACATATTATCGATTGATTTAAACAATATCATTGTTCATATTATATTTCATCTTACAATTTTGCAATTTTATAATTCATTACAGTAATTTTAATCAATATTAAATTAAATTTTAAGAATGTTAAATGACATGGTAAGGACAAATAAAGCCAATTAGTCTTATACTAAAATGTTATTTTTAACATTCGTAATAAGGATCAATATTAAGCCTTTATAAGACCTATCTTAACTGTCATTTAAAATATTAATTATGGGATATTTTTATAATTATGATGAAAATTTTTGCTTTTTAATTTGTCTATAAAAAAATATATAAAATTATTATTATTTTGAAGCGAAAGAATAACAAAAGAACTGAAGTAAAATCATTATAGATTACACCTTAAATTCATTTTAATTATCACAAAAAGAAAATAACCTTTAAAAATATCTATATTTAGCCTAATTTGAAGCAAAAAGGCTTCTGATTTAATAAATTTTATTTATTAAATCAACTTATGTGATGCGTTATTGCAATAAGTTTTCTATAAAAATTCATACATGATTTAAATATAGCATAATGAACATTCAATCTTTCATGTTGACGTTCTATCTAAATCAAATATTTAGATCAACTAAATATCCTAAGTAGAAGCTGACAGAACATCTAGAAAACAAATTAATGCGAACGATAAAAAAATCTAACATAAATGATGATTAATTGTGACTCAATTAAGATAAAGAGATAAGATTTAATGAATATTGATAATTTTGGATTAAGGAGATTAATTTGTTAATACATAAGAGCAATTTTAGCTTTAGGTTCATACAAAACTTGCATATTTGCCAAATCTAATTCTATTTTGGTAAATACTTATAGCCCATAAAAATTTAGTAATATACATTTGTTTTTTCAACTTTTTTATAAAAGTAATTTTCTAATTCCTACAAATAATGGCGGCTTCTTAACCGCCAATATAACATGTGTAGGGCTTTAAATTTAGATCAAGGCTTATTAACCTACAAAGTCCTCTTTCCATGCTTCACGCCAAACTGATCCCGTCCCTGGTGCAAAGGAATTTGGATCCTGACTACACAATTTGCCATTCTTACATTCATAAAGAATAGCATTATATTCACCATAGGCTTTATCACCCGTTTTAAATACTTGTTTACCAGAATTAACATCATCATGATTATATCTAGGGATACCTGGTTCTGGTGGATTAGGTTGATTACTTGAATCAAAAACATATGTTGCTATTACAGTATCTTCATCCTCGACATTTGCTAATTTACCGCAAGTTGAAGCGTGCCCAGGTGCTGATAGATATACTCCTCCAGGTGTGAAATCGAGACCGCATTTACCTTTTTCATCAATATCCCAGTCATTTCTTGCTCCATTTCCCCAGAAAGTAGAGGCAGTAGACAGTGAACTCCTGACTTTATCATCATGTTTTATTTCCCAACTCGACAATACTTCTCCATATCCATTAATATCATGTGAAATTGGTGCTGGAGCACAAACTTTTCCCGTGAAATTTGCTTTCACATGCGCATCTTGTGTTAAAGTAGTCTTTATTGAAGTATCTTTAATACTTTGAGAAAAATGTATATCTAATGCCTCTGTTGTGGGTTGTGTAAATAAAACACAAGCTTTTTCAGTTGCTGTACCCCACCATACCGGTTTTGCATGAGCTGCTGAGCATGCTAATCCCATTAAAGGTATTAATATTAATTTTTTTTGTATTTTCATATTTACGTTTACTCCTTTGATTAATTTTAAAAAACATATAGCTTTTGCATTAAGCTTAAAAAATATACCCTAAGTAAACTGATTATGACTATTGCTTATACGTAGTGTGAATAAATTTAATGATAATTGGAATAATTATTCATTTCAAATCAAACTAATGGCTTTAAAACAAAGATTATTCTATGTCATGATTTTAAAACATTCCAAGTATAAAAATCATAATTTTTTTTATTTGAGTTTCTATTAACTAAAGGACATAAATACTCTATTTAAAGTATAAGTTTGGAAAAACACTCTTAAGCTAACAATTATATAGTTAGCTTAAGAGTATTAGGTGCATGGTAATAAAGAAGTACTGACATCAATTAGTTGATATTTACGCCACAAGTTGATTGATATAAATTAAAAACCACATTAGAATTAACCATATCATATATACGTCACAACCAATATGAGAATATCCAGAACATAACAAGAACTCTATAATTAAACTAAAACAAAGATAGAGCATACATAACAGATACAAAATGTAGTTCTGTGGTTCTTAGAGGCGAGCAAATAGGCGAAATGTCTTGCTCATTTAAATTATCATTAACATTACGAAAAGCTCTCAACTCTTTTTCTGACGGTTTAATCTGGTCTATATGAACTGGTATTTGACCATTTAAATGATATTGAATTCTAAAAAAATTCATCATATTCCCTGTCATCAGCGGGGCTTGTGTTGTTAAACTAGGTGAACTATCACAACCTGAATTAGCTTTTTCGCTATGTAAAAAACCTAGAGTATGTCCCAACTCATGGGTCAAGACATACACCATAGTCATTCTTACCAAATCGGCATCATTTTGATAATAAATAAAACTTAAATCCACCTCATTTAAGTTATTTAAACTTTGCTCAATCTGTTCTGGATGAATTTCAATAACCCCATGAGATGAACTTGTCCCAGCAACTTCAGGATAGCCCCTAGGATATGATGCGGCCATTCCACCAGCTCCAAATCCGCTAGTAGGTGCTGGAATAACTCGTACAACAATATCGGCATCATCAATTGAATCAACAATGACAAATTTAACAAATGATAACCATCGTGGGAAAATTGAGTCATTCAAGAAACTCCTTATATTTAAAGTATACGGCGATCCGTGAAAGTTAATTGTTAAATTTCGATCTCTTACATAAACACGAATTTCAGATTGAGTGTATGTTCTACTCGCTTGGAATAACCCATTAAATGGATTTCCAAAGTCTCTTGGCATAAAAGCAGTAGCTGTTAGCTCTCCTTTAATATCAAAAGCCGAAGCTGTATTTATGTTATCAACAAAGATTAAAAAGAAAATTAAACAAGCAAATCTGATTGTTAACATTTATTACTCCACTGTTATTCCTTGTACATACCAATAATCAGAGTAATTATAATATCCAAAGCATGCTCTAGCTTTTGTTAAATAAGCAATTTTAACTAAATCTATAACTGTTTGATCGTCAGCCCAAAAGCTATCATTTGATTGCTTAGGGTTATCCATTACACCTTTAAAATATAACCCACCATTATTACGGTAATCTAGTTTAGTTATATATCCACAACCATAATCAGAGTTTCTCTGTAACTTGGAATTATTAGAAGTTCCCGGATATTTTGAATTATTTGGAACCGATGCTAATATAACCGTGGATGATATAAAAACAATTAATACAAATAATAATTTGATTTTTTTCATAACTTAAACCTATAAATTTTTATGTTTTGATACATGTTTCTTTTATGCATTAATATTTTATTAAAATATCCAGCATTCGTTTTTATGGCTACTCAAAATTTATGAAAGGAATGAATTGAGTGTTGAATAGAATAATAATTCGTTGGACCCCTAATATTTGTAATATCCAGAAAAATTTATAAAAATGAAATTTATTTTTATCTACAGTCACAAGTGGTTGAGTTGAAAAGTACAGCTAAATATGGATCTGATTTAAAATGATTTAAAAAATTTTTTTTGTATCTATGTTTAAGGATTTAAAACTTAATAGTTGAAACTACAAAACAAAAATAAATTAATTTAAAACATAAAGCAAACAGAAAAATTAATAACGATTAAGTTGCTAATTTTCATTTGGTTGTTTTAAAGCTAACAAAATTTTTTGTTAAATAATTAACAATTTTATTTTTTATGGGCATAATTTCACTAGTTGAAAATTGAACATTTTTTGTATTTCCCCAAATAGGTTTTGGCCAAATATAGTCGTTTTTTTGTCGGCTGACAATATGGATATGAAGTTGTGACACTATATTGCCTATAATACTAATATTTAATTTATCAGTTGAAAATTCATTTTTTAGGCAATGAGAAATACAATTAATTTCTTTATTCAAAGAGTTTTGTTGTGATTCAGTTAGTTCATACCATTCTGTTAGATTTTCTTGTTGTCTTGGAACAAGCACTACCCATGGCCCAATCTTTTCCTTCATGAGAAGGATATAACTATTAGGAAAATAACCTAGCAAATGTGAGTCACTTTTTAAAACAGAATCTAACTTTACACTCATAATATTTGTCTCAAGCATAACAGTTACATAAATATAAGTAACTGATTGAATTATATTTATATTATTTTAACATTTTTTCAATATTTTTTCAGTATTTCCTCATTTTTAAGTGAAAATCAAAAAAGCTGCAAAATTAATGAAACTATTTTTCTCAAAACATAAGAGTTTTACTAATTAAAAACTGTTTTCTAGAGCAATTTGTTTTTTTAAGTAATTTAAAAAAAGCCTCGATAATTGATGCTCGAATTCAAGTTTTGGATAATAGGCAAATACTTGAGAACGATCTACAGTTACGTGTTTTAAAATAGGCAAAAGCATACCTTTTTTTAAATCACTTTGAACGCCTATGTTACTAGCAAAAATAATACCGACTCCATCTCTTGCACAATATAAAAGAGATTCTGCATTAGTTGATGAAAAGTTGCCTGACACAGTAATAGTTTTTCCATTTATATCAGTAATATCCCGAGTAGAGCCTTCACCACAAATTAAAACATTATGATTCACAAGATCCTCGAAAGAGCTGGGCTCACCATATTGATCAATATATTTTTGTGAGGCATAAAATTTTGCACTATATTCAAAAAGTGGAGTTGCTTTTAAGCTTAGCGAGTTAAGTTGCTCATGTTCTCTTGAAATAAAAATATCATAACTAACTTCTGGTAATTTCCATGATGGGGTTGTGATTAATTGCAATCTTACTTTTGGATAGTTTTGGATAAATTGTTTAACATAACGAACAATAAATTTTGAACCAATAACAGCTGATGCCCCAATTCTCAACTTACCCATAGGGGTATCATTCATAGAACGTGTTTCATCAAATAAAAGCTGCAATGAATCTAATTGTTTTATCGATCTATCATAAAATAAAGAACCAGCTTCAGTGATACTTAAAGAACGCGTTGTCCTTTTAAGTAATTGTATACCTATTTTATCTTCTAACCATTGTATTCTCTTACTTACAGCAGAGCTTGTAGTTTTTAATTTTCTTGCTGCAGCATTAAAACTTCCTTCTTGAACAACTTGGACATATGTTTCTATACATTGAATTAAATCCACTAAGCACCTTAAGAATATTTAATGACATCGTTATAATTAGTATACCTCGTTTGAGAGATTCATACATTAATTAAAAAATCAAAATAAATTAATGCCTTCAAACTATCCTATGTTATGATAAAAATCTTTGTAATCAGTTAAGCGCAAATATGACAGTATTAAATACACAAGAAATTGAGATAGGAAGTAATATAACAGCAAGTATAATCTGGCTTCATGGACTTGGTGCAAATGGTCATGATTTCGAACCAATCGTTCCTGAATTAAATCTTCCGAGCTCTATTGGTATTCGTTTCATTTTTCCTCACTCCCCCTCTATCCCAGTTACTATTAATGGCGGTGTTGTCATGCCAGCATGGTATGATATTTTAGACTTCTCTGCTATGAAGAATATTAACGAAGAACAACTTTTGATCTCTGCGGATAAAATATGTACTTTAATTGACAGAGAAATTGAAAAAGGAATACCAAGTGAGCGTATTATTCTTGCAGGTTTTTCTCAGGGCGGTGCCGTTGTATATGAAACTTTTTCTAATTATTCTAAGAAGCTTGGTGGTTTAATGGGCCTTTCCACCTATTATCCTACTGCACACTTGCAACATGATACACATGTTAATAAGACCACTCCCATACTTATCATGCATGGTAATCGTGATCCTATTGTTCCTCTGCAATTGGGTGAAGAAGCAATGCATGAATTCAATAAAGAAGGTTTTGAGCCTGAATTTAAAGTTTTTAATATGGAACATTCAGTATGTCCAGAGCAAATAAGTCTCATAGGTAAATGGCTTAATGATATTCTCACTACTAAATGATATTTATTAAAAATTTGTCTTCAAATTTTTAAGTAACATTTTCACTTTAGGCAAAAGAAAAAGATTTGGTTTATAAATAGCATAAGCTATTTCTTTTTCTAAAAACCAAGAGTCTAATATAGTGACAAGTTTATTCGTTTTTAATTGCTCACTAATTAAATATTCTGGTAAATATGCCAGTCCAAAATCATCTACTGCGCATTTAATTAAAACCTCAGATGAATTACAAACAATTCGACTATTAATATTAGCATTAAACTCTTCACCATTAATGGATTGTAATTTTAAAATATACTGCTCTGTATGCCTATGCCTATATGTTAAACATTGATGATTCTGAATATCTTTGGGGTGAGTTATTTCAGGGTGTGATATTAAATACTGAGGAGAAGCACAAAATTTCCAGCTAATATCCATTAACTTTGTTGCGGCAAAATTTTCTGGTGGAGTTCGGGCAATAATGATCGACACATCAATTTCATCTTTTGATAATGCATGTTCCTGATTTTCAGTATTTAAATAAAAATCTAATTCCATTTTGGGATATTGTTTTAAGAAATCTTGTAAAATAGGTAATAGTTTATGACTACCAAAAGTATAGGGAGCAGAAATTCTAATTTTACCAAATGGTTCAGATTGAAATCTACTTGTCATTGATTTAGCATTCGATGCTTCTAATAAAATTTTCTCACAAAACTGAAAAAACTCGAGCCCAACTTTTGTAGGATTAACCTGTCTAGTTGTTCTAAACAATAGTTTCACACCAAGTTCATTCTCTAACCAAACCACATCTTTACTTATCGAAGATTTTGATGTTTGGAGTTTTTGAGCTGCTTGAGTAAAGCTTCTGTGTTTTACAACCATATGAAAAGAAAGCATTGCTTTAAAAAAAAGATAATATTGCACATACACTCCCATAAAATACAATTAGTATTATTTAATATAAATTGTTTCTCAATAAAAACAATATGTTTATATGAATCTTATTGAAATAATTGTGGAATTTAATATGATGATCTTATGACTAAAATCATTAGATGGATTATAAGAAGATGGATTATATCAAAGTTTTATCAGAACAAGAAAAAATTGAATTATTCGATGTTTTATCAAGTGTCACTGCAAACCCTTATTTGAATTATTTGTCCTTTGAAAATCAAATCAATAACCTCATTGAACAGGAAAAAATTCCTTATTTCTTTAAAGAAACTTGTCAAAATATTATTGAAGATAGAGCAAAAGGACAAGCCGCTCATGTTCTTAAAAACTGTCCGATTGATTTAGATTTTAAATTGACAGATCATAATAATCCCTATCAACAAAAACTAAATAATAAAAATACATTCATTGGTGAAAGTCTTCTTTCGGTTTTCTCAAAATTACTAGATAACCCTTTGCTAAGCTACAATAATAGGTTTGATGGGAGTTTTTTTGCTGATGTTTTTTCATGGAATCAATTTAACGGACATGATAGTCAGTTTGGTGATACAGAATTAGCTCTTCACAATGATCGAACTGCTCATGATGTGAGGGCCGACTTCACAACTTTATTAGGCATAAACTGTCCTGAAAAAGAGTTGATTTTTACATCCTTTATAGATGGTAGAGATATTTTAAAACATTTAACCTCAGAAGAGGAAGAAATCCTTCGTCAGCCATTATTTTATACTGAATTTGATATTCACTCTAAGCAAACCACAAAAAATTTAGTACAGTCAAAACAACACCCACTTATTGAGGAAAGTCATTGTATCCGATACCGTGATGGTTGGACTAGTGTAGGAAAAACAAATGATCCAATTGTGAAAGATGCTTTCATAGCATTTATAAGAGCGCTTTCTAGAGCTGAAAAACAGTACCATAGACTTTTAAAAGGAGATCTATTTGTATTTGCTAACCAACAGGGTCTTCATTCAAGAACACATATGGAAATTAATAACCCATTGGAAGCAAAAAAAAGATGGTTACTTAAAACTTATAGTTTTGAGTCCATGCAAACAGCTAAAAAGTTTTCAAATAGATATGTTATTGATAAGTTCGGCTGTGTTAATGATTAAAGGAATAAATTAATATTATGAAACTCAATTTAAATAACAAAGTTCTCTATTTAACAAAGGATAAAGCTTCACTTTATTCTCAGCTTAATGGGGAAGCGTATACCCTTAAAAATATATCAGATTTAAGAGATAACATCTCCACGGATGAAATTTCACCTGTACCAATTATGTATAATTTTGATGAACGTTTAAAAGATTATCCACACACAGGTTTAAAAGTCGAAGGAGATTTACCTATAAAATTTGGTGAAATTGCTAAACAAAAGTTTAGCGTTATTGTCGCTGGGAAAAGGTATGGAAAAGGTTCTTCAAGAGAACATAGTCCAGTTGCAGAATTTCATGCAGGCGTCCGCTTAATAATTGCTGAAAGTTTTGAATACATTTATCGACAAAATGCAGATAATATCGGACTTTACACATCTACAGACTTTTCTTTATTGAATAAAATCAAAAACAATGAACCAATTGATTTGGAAGATATATTGAAAGATAGAGATACTCTTACAAAGAAAATCTTAACTAGTAAAGGACTTCTTGGATTGGGTAAAAAAGTATATAAGGGTGATGATAATCGTCTTCATCATAAACCTGAGGTAGAATTACCCAATACACCTATGACATTTGCTGAAAAAATTTTATACCGTCATCATGAATTCCAGCCAAACTCACCTTATCCATTGAAATCCGGACTTGGTGGTTTTATAAAGGCTGACTGGAGATTTATTCATGAAGCCTATACGGGTATGGCTATGTCAATGCTACATAAAGAGTACCCTGAACTGACGACTCTATATAACCCCGAAAAAATTATAGCCTTTGAAGAGCATTTTGGTTATCGACATAGAAGCAAATATCACATTGAGCATAATTTAATAGAATCATTTGATACTTTATCAGGTGCACATACACAATTTTCAAAAAAATATAACATACGTTCACATGGTCAATTAAGCAATGAAGATGGCTCGGAAGGCATTAGCCATTCCTTAATGGCGGAAAAATATGCTTTGCCAGGTGAAGTGGTTGTTGGAACAGACTCTCACACCACACACTCAGGAGCATTAGGTTGCTTAGCCTTTGGCGTGGGTACAACAAACCTAGCTAATGCATTAGTAACTGGAGTTGTTCGATATAATATACCTGACGTTGTAAAAATTGAAGTCAAAGGTAAATTAGCATCTCATGTTTCATCAAAAGATTTGGCTCTCTCTATTTTAAAAGAGCCCAAAATAAAAAATGGAAACTTTGTTGGAAAAATCATTGAATTTTGTGGCGAAGTTATAAGATCCATGTCAATTGATGAAAGAACGACTCTAACTAATATGGCTCTTGAGATGGGCGGATTTTGCGGTATTGTTGCACCAGATACAAAAACTATAGATTTTATTAAAGAAAGGAGAAACTATAATTTTCAATTGGAAGATTGGATGAAAGCTGATGCTGGTGCAAAGTATTCTGATAGCTTAATCATTGACGCTTCAACAATTGATTCAATGTTATCTAGTCCAGGAGACCCAAGTAATGGAATCGCATTTAATTCACTTGAACATGAAGTTAAGATCGATATCGCTTATGGTGGTTCTTGTACAGCAGGAAAGAGATCTGATTTTGATCAATATCTAGAAGTTTTAATTTGGGCTCAAGAAAAAAAACTAAATATCCATGAATCAATAAAGTTTTTTCTTCAAGTTGGCTCTTTAGATGTAAAAAAATATTGCGATCAGAAAGGTTATCTGAAAATTTTAAAAGAAATGAACATCGAGCTTTTAAATCCTCAGTGTGGTGCTTGTTGTAATTGTGGACCAGGCTCTTCAACAAAAAAGGAAGAAGTAACTATTAGTTCAATTAATCGTAATTTTCCAGGTCGCTCCGGTCCAGGCTCTGTATGGTTAGCGAGTCCTAAAACAGTAGTTGCAAGTGCTATAGCAGGGAAAATTACATCGTTTGAAAAATTGAAACAGATGTATGTTGAATAAAAGGAGTGTAGAACTTGAATCTTGAAGAATATGAGAAAATTTGTCCTACTATATGGGCAGACATTTTACCAGAGCATCAATCATTATCATATCAAATAAAACCTATCTATCCTTTCAAAAAAAGAGTAGCAGGAATTGCACTTCCTGTTAAATGCTCTCCTGACGATATCTCCATGGTCCACAAAGCTATTTATGAGGCAAATGACCAATCTATTATTATGGTCGAGACAAATAGCAATAAGCATGCAGTTATAGGTGGCAATGTAGCACAACTTATCAGTGAATTGATGATTAAAGGTATAGTTGTCGATGGTTTGGTTCGCGATTTGAAAGAAATTGAGGAGTCGGGATTATGTGTTTTTGCTAAAGGAAATATTCCAGTTGCAGGAAAACGAAAGAAATTAATCGATGATGTCTTAAGTATTAATTGTGGCGGGGTAATAGTTAATAAAGGTGATATTGTCGTTGCTGATTTTGAAGGTATAGTTGTTATACCTTATGATAAAAAAAATGATTATTTAAAGATGGCTCAAGAACATAACAGCAAAGACCAAAAAACAAGCTTTAAAGATTGGAAAGTTAAGCATAAGCAAATGATCCAGTCTTTAAAAAGTACAAAACATGATTAAAAAAAATCAACTTAAATTGAAGAGTAATTAATTACTCTTCAATTTTTTTAATATATACCACATTACCTTCAAGTTTAGTAATGATAATTTTAGCACCTAAATCGATATTTTCATCACTGTAAGCTGTCCATGTTGTATCGCCTAATTTGAGTCGATTGGAACCTTTATTTATGACGTTTTCTAAATAAACCTCTTTACCGACTAATTGATTTTCTTTATTATTAAGTGTTCTTTTTTTATCGCTTTTCTTATCTTTTTGGTGTTGGTATCTCCACCAAAACACTGTCGTGATGATGCAAAAAACTGCATATAATACAAATTGGACGGTTGTTGATGGTACTATCAGCGTCACAATGATACCTACAAGGATGGCTGATAAACCTAACCAAAGTAAATATCCGGCTGTTCCCAATATTTCACAGGCCAATAAAACAAATCCCAATATGAACCAGTGCCAACTTAAAAGTAACATTATATAATGCCCCTATAAAATAAACCTTAATTCTTAACTTGATTTAAAATCTCAGCAATTCCAGCCACTGAACCCATTATATTAGTAGAATCAAGCGGCATCATGATTAGTTTACTATTTTCAGCACTACCTATCGTTTGAATTGCTTTCGTATATTCTTGGGCAATGAAATAATTAATCGCCTTCATATCACCACTTGCAATAGCATTCGAAACTAGATCTGTCGCTTTTGCTTCCGCAGCTGCTTGTCTTTCTCGTGCTTCTGCTTGTAAAAAGGCTGCTTGCTTTTCCCCTTCCGCTCTTAAAATTTCTGACTGCTTATGACCCTCAGCTTCTTTAATAGCAGCTTCTCTAATTCCTTCTGCTTCAAGAATTGCAGCACGCTTATTCCTCTCGGCTTTCATTTGAGCATTCATCGCATCAGAGAGATCTTTAGGAGGTTGCACATCTTTTATTTCAATCCGTGTTATTTTTATGCCCCAGGGGTTAGTAGCTTCATCAACAATTGCTAGCAACTTATTATTGATAGAATCACGTTTTGATAGCATTTCATCAAGCTCCATCGCACCCAGAACCGTTCTAATATTTGTTAACATTAAGTTTCTAATAGCATGTTCAATATCATTGACTTGATATGCTGCTCGAGCTGCATCCACTACTTGTATAAAACAAACAGCATCGATGGTTACATTGGCATTATCTTTAGAGATAACTTCTTGCGATGGAACATCTAAAACTCGCTCCATCATATTGACTCTATTACCAACACGGTCAATAAAAGGGATTAGCAGGTTAAGACCTGGGTTCAATGTTTTTGTGTAGCGACCAAATCGCTCAACGGTCCAGTTAAAGCCTTGGGGAACTGTTTTAATTCCAGAATATATAATGATTACAACGATAAATATAAAAATTCCGCTTGTAATCAATGGCATAACATCAGTCATTTTTGAAAACTCCTTTTTTATCTAACTCTCATTCCATAAAAAAAAGGACATATAAACTATCCTTTTTAACAATCTTTATACTTATATAGTATATCACAAAGATTAAATTACTCCGTGATCTCTATGTGAAATTCTGACTAAATTTCTTTACCATAAACATTATTTTCTTGTTCTTGGACACGTATAAAAGTTGTTCTTTTAGTTAATTCTTTCAAACGAGCCGCTCCTACATAAGTACAAGTTGATCTTACTCCACCTAAAATATCTTGAATCGTGTTTTCAACTGGGCCTCTATAGGGTAAAAGTACTGTTTTTCCTTCTGATGCGCGGTAATTTGCTACACCACCTGCATGCTTATCCATTGCACTCTGAGAAGACATACCATAAAACTGCATAAACTTTTTATCATTTTGGAAGATAATTTCTCCTCCACTTTCAGTATGTCCTGCCAACATACCACCAAGCATAACAAAGTCTGCACCTCCACCAAAAGCTTTCGATACATCGCCGGCACAGGAACATCCCCCATCTCCGATAATGCTTCCACCCAAACCATGAGCTGCATCTGCACATTCAATAATTGCAGATAATTGAGGATATCCAACACCAGTTTTTACACGAGTGGTACAAACTGAACCTGGTCCAATACCCACTTTAACAATGTCAGCACCAGCTAATATTAACTCTTCGACCATATCTCCGGTCACTACATTTCCAGCAATGATTGCTTTATTCGGAAAAGTTTCTCTCATTTTAGACACAAATTCAACTAAATGTTCTGAATAACCATTTGCAATATCAATACAAATAAATTGAAGCTTTTCACTTAAGCTCATAATTTGTTGAGTTTTAACAAAATCACTTTCTGAAGTACCCGTTGAAACCAAGACATTGTTAAGAGTTTCAGGATAAGACTTAATAAAGGACTTCCATTCATCTACAGTATAATGTTTGTGAATCGCAGTCAAAACTTGATGTTGACTTAAGACTTTTGCCATTTCAAATGTGCCAACTGAATCCATATTTGCAGCGATAACAGGGACCCCTTCCCACTTAACTTGACTATTTTTAAAGATAAAACTTCGTTTTAATTCAACTTGTGAACGACTTTTAAGGGTCGAACGTTTGGGTCTAAATAATACATCCTTAAAACCTAACTTTAAATCTTGTTCAATACGCATATTTCATTTCCTATTTAAGTGCTATGGGTAGTCTCTCTTTAAAGCCACAAATAGCAGGCACAAAAAAAACGGAGTATCTAATTTAAAGATAGCTCCGTTTTTCATTATTATAAGAGGAAATTTTTAAAAAGCAACTATTTAATAACTCATGACATAATGATCGAAATGTTCGACGTTGTCATATCGGTTTGTCGGCCTTGTTGGTTGAGACAATTTTTCTAAATCTAGCGATAAGCTATTTAAAACTTGTACTTTTACTTTAGCTTTTTTAATAAAAAAGGATTTAATTTGCCCGCCTCTGATCTGCTCTTGATCTATAAATTGAAATGAATAACCAGGAATATTTATCCCTCGCATAGATTCTGGAAGTCTAAAACCTAAAACTAAACTGCGGGAATGTTTCACTTTAAATTCATGTTGAGCTTGCTTCATCCATGAACTTGCTGGAATAAAAGGTAAATCAGATCTTGATTGACTGCTTCCACGAATCACTCTAAATTTGCCATTAATTTTAATAGCATAAATTAATTTTGGATTATTAATTTTTGAACTAATCATTTTTTGAAGTTGCTTAGAGTTTATATTTCTTACATTAAACACAAAATCTGGTTGATTAAAATTTGTGGAGTTCATAAATGTCAAAGGGCCTCTAAATGGAGTGACATAACCATCTTGATCGGCTACAAACATTTTTTTATGGATGAGTAATACTGGCTGAAGACCAATACCATATCCAATTCCAAAGTTGTTACGAGAGATAACTTTTTGTGATGAAACAGATACTCCTAATTGACCATCGACAAGCGATGAAACTGTACTCCATTGATTTAATGTTCCTTGTGCCAAAGAATAAAAAGAAAGAAAAGATAGCATTATAAAAAATAAACGAATTAATTTAGTCATGACGGTCCCTCAAAGTAATGTACACTGTACAATATAAGATACGTTTTGAAATTAAACAAATCCATTCAACAATGCTTTGAACCCCTTCAAAAAATAAAAATTAAGCTCTTCAGAGTTTTTTTTAGGATGGCGAAATTCAAATATTTTTGTATAATGTTTTAAATTTTTAATACCCTCAAGGACAAAAAAATGCTTATTGATGATAATTTTGATAGTGGAAATATCAAGGTCATTTCGCAAACAGATAGAAACAATATACAACTTGAAATAAAAAAAGATAACATGTCTGATTTTTTTCAGTGGTTTCATTTTAAAGTTGAATTGAAACAACTTGAAGCATTATCTTTTTCAATCAATAATCTTGAAACATCGGCATACCCACTTGGCTGGGAAAATTATAATGTTGTTGCTACATATGATAAAAAAGATTATTTTAGAATTCCATCATGCTATAATAACGGTCAATTATCATTTTCTTTAAAACCCAAACATTCAACTATTTACTTATCTTACTTTGCTCCTTATAGTTATGACCGCCATTTAGAACTTCTAGCTCAATATCAATCTAAAGACAACGTTCGACTTGAAACATTAGGCAAAACTTTTGATGGTAGAGATATTTCTCTTTTAAATATCGGTAGATATGATTCTAATAAAAAAATATTTGGATTATTGCACGTCAGCACCCAGGTGAAACTATGGCAGAATGGTTTATAGAAGGATTATTAGAAAAATTATTTAATCCACATTCATCAGTTAGTTTAAATTTACTCAAAGAAGCAAATATTTTTGTTGTTCCGAATATGAATCCTGATGGGAGTGTCAGAGGACATTTGCGCACAAATGCGAAAGGGATTAACTTAAACCGTGAATGGCAAGAACCATCTATAGATAAAAGCCCAGAAGTTTATTTTGTAAGACAAAAAATGCTAGAAACAGGTGTTGATATGTTCTTAGACATTCATGGTGATGAAGCGATTCCTTTCAATTTTATTGATGGTTGCGAAGGGACCCCTTCTTATGACGCCAAAATGGCTGATCTAGAGAATACATTTAAGGAAAACTTAAAAATTATTACGCCAGATTTTCAAACTCAATATGGATATGAAGTTGATCAATATGGAGAAGCGAATTTAACTGTTGGATCAAAATGGGTTGGTGAAAATTTCAAATGTTTGTCGCTTACTGTTGAGATGCCATTTAAAGATCATGATAGCCAGGCTCAACCTCAGTTTGGTTGGTCTCCTGAACGCAGCAAAAACTATGGCCAAGATATGTTAACAGCTATCAATACAGTAATTAAAGACCTTTAAGGTTCATTTTTATTGTTAAATCGTAATAAAAAGCTTGCTTTTATAAAAAATCCATTAAGTTAAGCTGTTTAACATTGTTTTGATTCACTACTTGGAAGTTTTAATGATAGATACAATCCAACAACTTATTGTAGGTTTATGGCATCAAGATTTTGCTTTATTATCTTCGCCACACACAGCAACTTATTTATATTTTATAATCGGCATAATTATTATGCTAGAAAGTGGCTTTTTACCTGCGGCTCCTCTTCCATGTGACAGTCTTTTAGTTGTTTCGGGCATCCTTGCCATACAAGGCATCTTAAACCTTCCAATTTTAATTATTGATATTACTATCTTTGCAGTAATCGGGAGTTGGTTAGCTTATTTACAAGGAAAGTGGTTATACAAGATCCCTCTTATCCATAGATGGGTTGATTCTGTTCCAGAAAAAAGAAACCAACAAGTTGAGAGTTTACTCAACAAATATGGTTTAGCATCATTTTTTATTTCAAGATTTATACCTGTTGCTAGAAATTTAATCCCTTTAATTATGGGCTTAAAAGCAAACTCTAAACGTAAATTTTTCATCGCTAATTTGCTTAGTGCTCTCATTTGGTCAACTATTTTGATTGGTGGCGGTTTTATGATTCAGTACTTACCTGGCTATGAAAAATATAAACATCAATTAACCACCATATTACTACTTATCCCTTTGATTGGCTTAACCTTTGGCATTATCAGTGCTGTTTATATAGCCATTAAAAATAGAAAAAAATAAAACCGCAAAACAAAACAAAATGAAATAAAATAAACAGGTTATAATAATATACCCCATATATTTAACAGTATTGGGGTTAACAAAGTTAAAAATAAACCACTAGATATGGCTATGGGAACAATAGCACTTCCCAAATTAACTTTCAAAATAGGCAACGTAAAATCAGCTGATGTTGCTGCTGCATACCCAACGGCACTCTCTTTATGAATCCTACCCAAAAAGGGAATTAAAATGATAGCTAGTATTTCCCTGATAAAATCAATAAAAAAAACAGTAGTCCCCATTGTCTGATTAAGATACTGGTTAACGATTATAGGAGATAGCGTATACCAGCCAAAACCCGAACTCAATAACAAACAGTTTTTAATTGGAAGCTTTACAATAAAACTTATAATAATTGCAGCTACTATCGATGATAATATAATAGAAAGAGCAATTAAAATCCCTTGTTTATTCATCAACACACTTCTTAAAGTAATGTTTTGCTGTTTTAATTGATAACCTATAATAAATAAAATGCAAACAAGAATCCCATCGACCATTATGTCAAACATAGGAATAGCTAACTTTAAAAAATCTCCTATTAAAATACCAAAAAAAATGCACAGAATGTATTTTAAACTATCAAATATATAGGTTCTCAGTAATTCAAAAACCTTGTTTTTTGGGTTACTCTGTGAATTTGAAAGTTCTGTATTACCAGGTGACTTTCTAAAAATAAGACAACAACCAGTCACATTAAAAATAAATAAGATTATGGTAAAAACAAAAACCAAATATAAACTCTCAATTAGGTTGGAAAACAAATTTTTGGTTACCGCTCCAGTTTCATACCCTATTGCGAGGAGAATAAAAAAAATGAGGAAACTTAAAAACTTATTAATTTTTTCAATATTAAAAAAATTAGATTTGAAGTAATAACCTAAACATAAGGAAAATATAACGAGAAACAGCTGTATCAATAGCAGCACCTTTAAATATATTTAAATTTTAGTTCAAAATAATAACATTTCCCTATCTATTAAAGATGAGGATCTAAAAGCACATGGCTAATTAAAAATTATCAGTAATGATTGAAGTGTAATTCTTTTTAGATAAAAATTCAAAATTAGTCAAAAAATTAAACAAATTAATCAAATTAATCAAATTAATCAAATTAATCAAATTAATCAAATATCATTTTTCAAGATATTCAGTATATAATATTCTGAATCAGCAGATTCTAAAAAACTCCAAAAAATTACTAAATTTTATTACTTATATTAGATAATTTAGTCAACCAATACACATTCAAAAGATACCAAAGAGTAAATCATAATAATTATATGTTATTGTACTTGATAACTAAATTTTATTTAAATCTCTAAAACATGGTACTTAAGTCCTTTTTGGGGGAGTAAAGAGTATTTATGATACATTCTTATTAAAAAATAATAGGAAATGAAAAAAATATGATTAATACCAAAAATTTAGTTTTATCTACTTTAGCAATGGGACTAATCGCATCACTTACTGCATGCGGAGGTGGTGGTGGAGGCAGTGACCACCCCAACCCAAATCATAAATCTGGACAGATTGATGCTGATAAAAAAGAATTAGCATATAATCAAAAAGCAAATACTAGTGTCACTACTAGTTCCTTAGGATTATCTAACAATCAAACTAAATCCTTTAAATATTTTTCAAGCGATTCTAATAAATTGTCCATTAGCTCTGATGGAGAGATAACATCTAAGTGGAAAGGTAAAACAGATACTGATGTTAAAATTTGGGCTACCCAAAATGGCGCAACGACAAATAAATTAAATATTCATTTAGATGCATTGGGTAAAATTAAAGAAGATAAAACTACATTTAATTTTGTAACAAACTCAAATTCTATAGAGGTATCCAGTGCTTCGACATCTATAGATAAAGTGTGTCAGAGGGGGGATTGCTATTCGGCTTCTGAAGGGGGCAATAAAGAAGTACCTCAATGGCAGGGTCTCAAAGGCAACCAAATTTATCAAATTACGGGTAACTCAGGAACAAAAATTTCAAGTATATATTTTGACTCCCCCTCATCCTATAACTGTATGAAACTTATGTATATGGATAAAAATGGTGATAATCAAAAGATTTATTTAACCAATCATAAAAGTACGCCTACAAATTTAAAAATAGATACACAGCATCCTATTCAAATAACAGGAATAAAGTTTAATGCTAAAAATTGTCAAAATGGTGATCTCAGCTTATCTAAATCAACAAAAGGCAGCATAGACAATAGTTTAATCACATCAATATTTATATCTTCTAATCAGGAATTAAATAACGATAATAAAGCTAACATCATTGAAATCAATGATAACTTAAGCTTTGCAAATTTAGATTCATTCGCCAAGAACTATAAAGATTTTCCCATAAAATTTCCACATTTTGTCATTAATGAAAATAAAGTTGAGTTTAGAGGTACTTTAACAGATTGGGCGCATAATCATCCTAATGGTAATCTTCATTTAAGAATTGACCAAAATTCAGAGGTTAAAATACCATTAAATACTTTATTAGTTGTATATAAAAAAGGTATTGACACACAAGATATTGCTTCTTGTCAGGCTGAACTAAATAAAGTTAATCAACGTTTAAAAAATAATCTTATCCATCAGGTACAAGCTTTTGTGGGGCATAGTAAAGCAATGCAAAATCAAGACAAATCGCCCTTATCTGAATTAGGATTTAATAAGTCTTCGAGTTGTTTTAAAAAGTACGCGTCCAAAACAGAGGACGAATTTAATTTGAAGTCAACGAGTGATAACCTTAAAATAAAAAAGGTTACTATAGATGGATTTGGAATAGTGAACGGCATTGAGCAAGCTCAATTCCAACATGCTTGGAACGGGAGTCACTATCCTGATAGAACATATAGTTCCAACAACGACTCTTTAGCAGATAATTCAGCTTCACCTAATTTAGCAATATGGAAAATGGGAACCGATAATATTGTATTTAATGCTGATGATGCTAATGTGCGGGGTATTATACAATTGTATGGCATGCCAAAAGGAAGATCGTCTTTTGCGATTAATTCACCATGGGGCTCTCATATACAAGGAAAAAATACTCAGGTGAATGACGTTAAGGTAATTGGTAATTATTTTGGACTGGTGATGCACTGGATGCACAAGGTACTGGAACCACAGATGTCAGAAACCTCTATCTACAATCTGCAGATGATACTTTAAAAACTCCTACAAATGTAAACAATGAAATCTATAAAGCAAATCAGGTTACAATTATACAAGGTGGAACTGGAGATCCAATTGCTTTAGGTAGTCATGAATTTGAGGCTGCAAACACAAGCATTAATAACGTTTATATACCATACATTAGACAAACAGCAAACGATGACATTAATGTAGATGAAGTGCCTGATTCGTTTATTTGGAATAGAAATAGAGGACTAATTTCTTTCGATGGCAACACCATCCGTCATGTTCATATTAACAAAGTTGTTGTTGATCAAGTGGGGACTAAGAAAAGTAATGGAACAGGCAAGTCATTATTTAATTATGTTGCCTCACCTGTAGTTGTGGCAAATAGCGCATCATCGAGTGACTTCACGATTGATGGGCTTGATCTGCAAGTTTACCCATCAAATTTTATGATGTTTTATAAACCTGCGACAGATGAAGTTATAAATATGACTCACTTTAGTCAATTAAATGAAGATGGTCAACCATGGGCTATGAACACTACAGATAATGCCTTGGGTTCTGATAATAATAACAAATGGAAGAAATTATCAACACTTGATGCCGCAAAGATAATAACAATCAAATGATAAAAAAAACTAATAAAAATTAAAAATTTTTCAATAATATCAAATCTTACCTATACAAAGCTATAGGTAAGATTAATTTTGTAGATCTGATACTTAATTAAACATAAAGAAAAAACTTAGTAATATTTGCTATACAAATTTGATTTATTTACCCTTACCTAAAAAGAACATTTCTATAACTGCCTGATTATTTATGCTGATAAATTGATTTAAATATAAAAACTTTCCTGATAAATCTTTAAAATTTTGAAAAATTTTATATATGCATATTAATAATCAAAAAATTACTCAACTCACTCAAATTAATATTAGCAAATAGGAATTAACCGGCCTCTATTGTAAGAAAAAATTACATAATATTTTTTTTATAAATATGCAATAACCTTCTACACGTTAATATTATTTTCCGCAAGGTAACCAGAAATTTGAAGACAAGCTATTTAACTCCGTCTAGTTGTCTTGATATGACGTAATTATGTCTCTTTCAGTTCTTATTTTAAAAGTAAGTTGTTTATAAAATGATTTTACAATAGATGATTTGTGCCCATTATTATCATTGGTAACTGTGCCTTGAATTATTTTTTAAAAAGCAGATATTAATATTAAAAAAGGATACAAACATACAATTTGAAAATGATTTAGTTTTTTATCTTATTGTCAACATTATTTGTCAATACATCTAAACATGAAGATGCTTAAAACAGATATACGAAAATAAAATTTACATATAACCCTGTAGGATATAAATATGAAAAAAATAAAGTAGGTAATACTAACTTGAAAATAAGTGAAATTGGTCTTGGCTGTTCCGGATTTGGTAATTTATATAGTGAGATCGATATCTCTGAAACAAAGGAAATTATCAATACAGCTTATAATAATGGGATTAAATATTTTGATACCGCCCCACACTATGGCGCTGGATTAAGTGAAAGAAGACTTGGTGTGGATATAAGTGACTTACCTAGAGAAGATATTGTGATTTCTACAAAAGTTGGTCGCCTGTTAAAGCCCAATGATCCCAAAAACCTTTCTCCTATAACTGCTGATGGTTTTGTGAATGCAGCTCCATTTAATAGAGTCCTAGATTATACTTATGACGGTATTATGCGTTCCGTTGAAGATAGTCTTCAACGATTAGGTACCAATAAAATTAATATATTAAATATTCATGATGTTGGCAAAGAAACACTTGGAAATGAATATAACCAACATTTTAAAGATGCAATGAGTAGTGGATTTAAAGCTTTAGGTGAGCTAAAAAGCGCTGGTGTAGTCGATGCAATTGGATTAGGTTGTAATGAATGGGAAATCATGGAAGAAACTTTCAAATATGCTGATTTTGATGTCTTTATGCTTGCTGGCCGTTATACTCTTTTGGAGCAAAGCCCCATTGAGAGATTTTTCCCTGAATGTTTAAAGAGAAATATTTCAATTATTGATGTCGGCATCTTTAATTCTGGTATTATGGCAACAGGTCCTACAGAAAATGCGATGTATAACTATGCTCCTGCATCGGATGAAATCAAAAACAAGGTAGCTAAAATATATAAAATCTGCGATGCATTTGGCGTAAACCCAATAGCTGCTGCCATTCAATTCCCTCATTTTCATCCCGTCGTTTGCTCAACAGCTATTGGAGTTCGTAAAGCAAAAAACCTTAAAGCTGATCTTGAGTTATTTAACGCAAAAATACCACATGAATTTTGGGTAGAGCTCCTTGAACAAGATCTGATTCACCCTTTAAGCCCTATTAAATAAATAGTATCAAATAATTGTAGCCCTTCAATTTTTACTTTAGGGCTCATAAATAAGTTTTAAGGAGTTTTTAATGTCAACAGAGTCAATAACTGTAAGTAATCATAACTCAGTTACCGAAAGTAATAATAAGCACTTGAAAAAAATCACCTATCCAATGGTTTTTTCAGTTCTTTGTTCTATGTTTTTTTTATGGGGTCTTCCGAATGTTCTCAACGGTATCATTATGCCTAAATTGCAACTTGGTTTTCATTTAACCAATTTGCAAACAGGCATTATCGATAGTTCATTTTATTTTGGATATTTCTTTGCACCTATAATAGCAGCCTTTATTGCTAATAAATTTGGATTTAAAATAACCATCATTTTTGGTCTTTTAGCCCTCACATTTGGTTCATTTATATGTGCCATTTCATCAGATTGGTATGTTTTTCTACCTTTTTTAATTGGTTTGTTTGTAATGGCTGGTGGATGTGGTTTTTTAGAATCTTCTGCAAACCCAATCGCCACTTTATTGGGTCCGAAAGATTTTGCTAGCTTTAGATTGAATTTCGCACAAATATTCAATGCGCTCGCGACTGTTCTTACAGCATTAATCGGAGGGATCTTGATTTTAAATCCTTCTTCATTTTTGTCAAAAGATCAGCTAGCACAATTATCCGATGAAGCAACTCACAGTTATTTTTATCACTTAGTTTCATCTTTAACTACGCCTTATTTAATTATTGCCGTCATTTTATTAATTGCCACCATCTGTATCATATTTGTGAAATTTCCAAAAGAATCTGAATTGGGCGATGCTGGCCAATCATCGGATGGTTATATTAAAACTTTTAAAAGAGTCATCCAAATAAGTCACTTTCGATGGGCTCTTTTTGCAATGTTTTTAATGAATGGTTGTCAAAATGGACTATGGGGATGGATGATCCGTTTTTCATCCATGAAATTAAACATTAGCATGAGCTCTGCTTCATACTTTTACACTTATGTGATTTTAGGTGCATTATTTGGAAGAGTATTTGGCTCTTATTTATTACATAAATATAAGGCACATACTGTTTTAGGAACACTTTCTAGCATTGCTGGTTTGTTAGCTATCTTCTCTGTATTTTTGCCAGGTATGATGGCAATCTATAGTTTATTTTTGGCAAGTTTTTTTGCCGCAACCTTATATCCAACTATTTTTTCACTCGGGATTGCAGGTCTTGGAAGAGATACTAAGATAGGATCTACTTTCATGGTAATGATGATTGTTGGAAGTTCTTTTATGGTACCTATAATGGGGTTTATTGCCGATCATGTAACCAACTTTTCAGCCATAGAATTAATCCCTGCTCTGGGGTGGTTAATTATAGGATATTATGGCTTTAAAAAAGCAGTTGAGTAACGTCTTAAATAAAAAAGCCTCAGATTAAAGAGGCTTTGTTGAAAACTTAAAAAAAATCATTTCTTAATAAGCTTTTGCAAAAATCACATAATGAGATGCGTCTTTTCCTGTAAAAATACATTTTTCATTAGGTGTGTCCTGATCAAATGGAATATTTCTTGGAGTCACTTTTAATTCTTTTAAAACCTCATTGTCAATCGCAGCTTCACACCATGGAGAAATAGCGAAACCACCATTTTTATTTTTAAAGTAATCAATAAACTCATCTAAAGATACAATTTTTTTCGTATTTTCTTGCTGAAATGACAAAGCTTTTTTATAAATATTATCTTGAATACTTTGAAGACGTTCTGGCAAAGTCTCAACAAAGACAGTTGAATCCACAAACTCTTTTTCTTTTGGTGATTGATCTCTTTGCTTGATACATAAATGATTTTTATCGATATCTCGCATCCCTACTTCAATCCGTATTGGATATCCTTTTTTGATATTATCCCAAGTTTTTGCTCCACCTTGCATATCTCGATCATCAATGATGCAGCGTATTTTTTGATCATTAAATCTTGTTGCTTTTATATCTTTACAAAGTTTCTGACAAAAAGAGAGAACTTTATCTCTTTGTTCCATCCCTTTGTATATTGGTTGAATCACAACTTGTTGAGTAGCAATTTTGGGAGGAAGAACCAATCCATCATCATCACTATGAGCCATAATCATGCACCCAATTAAACGTGTTGAAACACCCCAAGAAGTCGTCCATGCAAACTCTTCATTTCCATGTTCATTTTGAAATTTGATATTGGATGCTTTAGAAAAATTTTGACCTAAAAAGTGACTTGTCCCTGCTTGGACTGCTTTAAAATCTTGCATCATTGCTTCAATTGAATAAGTTTCTACCGCACCTGGGAAACGTTCATCTGGTGTTTTTGTACCTGAAATAACTGGAAGCGCAAGATATTCTTCAACAAAAGTTTTATATAATTCTAAAATGGTAAATGTCTCATCTATTGCTTCTTTTTCAGTAGCGTGAACCGTATGACCTTCTTGCCACAAAAACTCTGAGGTTCTTAAAAACAAACGTGTACGCATTTCCCATCTCATCACATTTGCCCATTGATTAATTAACAATGGTAAATCTCTATAAGATTGGACCCACCTAGAAAAACTATCGCCTATAATAGTTTCAGATGTTGGACGAATAACATAGGGTTCTTCTAATTTTCCAGCAGGAATTAATTTACCGTTTTCATCTGCCTCTAAACGATGATGAGTAACAACAGCTGTTTCAGTAGCAAAACCATCAACATGATCAGCTTCTTTTTGAAGAAAACTTAGGGGAATTAATAAAGGAAAATAAGCATTTACATGATTAGTCTCTTTTAAAAGCTCATCAAGGTTTTTTTGAACATTTTCCCAAATTCCATAGCCCCAAGGTTTCATAACCATACAACCTCTAGTAACAGAGTTTTCTGCTAGATCGGCAGCTTTTACGACTTGTTGATACCATTCAGGAAAGTTTTCTTCTCTTGTTGGTGAGATAGCATTTTGTTTTTTATTCATCCACTTTTACTCATAGAAACTTTAAATTCAATCAATTCTACATATATGTCATCAGCTTGTAAATTTTAAATTAACTTAAAAATTAAATTTCAGATAATTGATATTTACCGTTGCTATAACCCTCTAACTTATATATGTTCTCAATTTTTCTTCCCAATTTAGGAACTCGCTCAATAAAAACAATCAAGTCAATTGCTTCTACAATTAAATTAATGGGCGCATTGGCGACAACTTCTTGGATCAGATCTTCTAAACGACTCGGAGCACTTTGTGCACTATTTGCATGTAAAGTGCAAATTCCACCTGGGTGACCCGTATTCCAGCTTTTTAATAAATCAAGAGCACAACCATCTCTGACCTCACCAATAATAATTCGATCAGGGCGCATTCTGAGTGAGCCTTTTACAAGATCTCTCATAGTCACGTTATCGCTTGTAATCAGATTAACAACATCAGATGCATTGACTTGTAGTTCAGGTAGGTCCTCTAAAACCAAAATTCTATCTTGGGTATTTTGCAATTCAGCGAGCAAAGCATTTGAAAAAGTTGTTTTACCACTTCCAGTACCTCCAACCACGAGTATATTTTTTCGATTTAATACCGATTTTTTTAGTGCATGATAATGATCTGGTTTTAAAATACCTTGATTCAGATAGTCCTGTAGCGAAAAAATTTTTAATGCTCTTTTACGTATTGAAAAACACGGATTTTCAACAATAGGAGGTAACCAACCTTGAAATCTTGCCCCATTAAAAGGTATTTCAGAAGAAACGATTGGAGAGTTCTTATCTGAGATTTGATTTTTAAATGATGCAACAAGCTTAATAATACTTTCTGATTGAATCGAACTAATTTGTATGGGCGTTAAAACCTTACCATTATGAAGGGTTTCTATGAAAATTTTCCCATCCGGATTAAGCATAATTTCAATAACATCTGGATCATCAAAATAACGCATCATATCTGGGCCAAATGCTGTTTGAAGCATCTGATGAAATCTTGATTCAATAATTTCTGCCATCTTTTTTAATCCTCATGAAAAGTTAATAATTAATAACCCTTGCAAAAATTTGCGCTCTTTTAATAATACCCATGTATCGACTATCAAAAGAATTAGGTATTTTCGTACTCATCAAAAAAAACTCACCATTTTTTAATATTCTACAAATTTTAACTTTAGGCAATCTATTATTTTTATGGTCAAATTGTAAAACTTTAGAAATAAACCTATGATTAATATAAACTTTACCTCGCTTTATGCATACAAGATCTCCTTGTGTTGCAAAAACCTTTTTCATCACAGGAATTGATTTTTTAAGGTATCCTTTATTCAATAAAAATTTTAGCCACTTAGAACTTAAATTAAAGAGCACTACATCATTTTGTTTTATTTTTTGTGGTAAAGGAGCATATATAAAGACGCCCTTTTTCATACTATCTGTAAACTGATGCGTCACACCAAAACCCAGCATTTTAATAAAATACACCAAAAGTCCCAAAATGACTAAAAAACTCAATGATATAATGATTAACTTATATTTTTTCACTAGTTATCTATTTATTTTTTAATGATTTTTGAATGGTCTTTTTTAACTCTTTCATATTCTCTTTCGAAAGACCCTCAACACTCGATCCTTTATCTACCTTTGATTCATTTTTATTCATCATCTGATTGAGCCCCATTTGTTGTGCAACAGATGACGTGGTTGGATTTTGGTTCACATTTGTTGCTACATTAACATTCGCTGAAGAACTTAAAGGATTTTGTGCGTTTTGGTTATTTGTTCCACTTGACACTATCGTTGTAGCAGCTCTCATATTACTCACTTGTGCTTCTCGAGACTGAGGCATTGCGGTATTTATAGTTGCATTACCTGATGTATGATTGGGTACATTATTTACAACTGTCATATTACTTTTAGTATTATCTTCAAACATAGAGCTCCCAAGCTCTCCGACAAAACCAGCAACTAATTTAGGAATTTTCCAAAAAACGAGCATAAACACAATACTGCCCAAAAAAACAATACTGAGAGAAGAGACACCTGATGATGAAACCTGCTCTAGATTATTGTCTTTCCAAACAACCGTCATAATACCTACCAAAATAAATGCAATAAAAATACTAATACCTGTTTGAAACACCCCTTGAATAGCTCTATTAAATAAATTTTTAAAGATAGTTAAAGCCCCAAAAGGTATTAATATAAGTGCGGTTAACGAAGAGAGATAAAACCCCCCAACAATCACTATAATTTGAGCGCCAATGATTGAAAATGAGGTTAAAATACCCAAACCTAATAAGTTTTGGGATGATAAGCCTGATCCTGAAGAACCACTGCTGTGGGACATCGCATTCACACCTGTATTCCAACCTAAGTTGAGTATTTTGCTTGGATTTGCAATATATAGCTGTGCATCAGGTGTGATTTTCCCTCCCAAATACTGGAAAGTATTGAGTAACATTTTTACAATTTCAAAAAAATTAGTCGCAAGATAAAAAATTAAGGCAATTTTGATAATCTTAAATAACAGTTTACCTACATCTTGATTAGAGCCAAAAGCCCATAACAGCCCTACAAAAACCAATTCTAAAACTGAAAAGCTGTAAAATAAATTTAAAGCGACAGTATGAAGTGCTGTAAAACCGCCAGTCACAACACTTTGAAATTTTTCTAAGACATGATTTAATAAAATTGTATTCATTCAAAGATCCTAATTGAGACATACCATTTTGTATGTCTTCTTGTCATTGACTAAGGGATTTGATAGTTTCCTGCCAAAGTATATGGTTCCAAAATTAAGTCTTTATTAACCATAATGGAAAATTGAGTCCCACTTCCGGCAATAATCGTTGGTTGAATATTCAAACTTCGCTCAGTGATTTTATTACCAATATTAGATGCAGATTGACCCATAGCTTCAAGCGCACCCTGCTTGGCTGCATTAGCTGTGTTATTACCACTAGACCATCTATTACAAACACCATTAACATATTCCAAACAGACTTCATCATTACTATCATCACTATTCATAGCAATTAAAGCCGGAACATTAAATACTGCTGATAAAAGACCCGCACCAATAATCTGTCCCCAATGATTGTGAACATCTCCTGTTAACCCAGTCGTTCCTTCTTCAGTCATACCGGCTTCATTAGGTAAGACGATCGAATTTCCATTTGGAAAAACTAATCTTTGAAAAGACACCTGAACTCTTTCTTGGCCATATGTTATTTTAGAATTATATTTTCCAAGTACTTTTGTGCCCTGAGGGATTAAAAGCGTTGTACCATTAACCGTATCATAAATAGGTCTACTCACTGTTGCTCGAATCATCCCAGGTTGGTCTGTATTTATGGTCGTATCTAAAACGGCATTAATCACGGATCCAGCATTTACTGTATATTTAGAAATCGGGTGCATCAACATATTCTGATTAATGACATCTTTAGATACTTTTTGTTTAAAAAAACTTTCTTTTTGATCCTGACCGTTGGCCTTTTCATAATCCGTTTCTTTATTTTCAGAAGATGACGCATGGTTTTGACCGGTAGCTTTTGAGTTACCCGCTTTCTGCTGATTTGGGTTATTTCTATTTCGTTTGTCATGAGGCGCCATATTATTGACAAACATAGGATACTTTAAAATTTCGCTATCGACTTGAGTAGTCACTGGAGCTGGCTGCTCAGGCTTTTGATTTTTAAGTCGATCCATTTCTGCTCTTAAAGCCTGTTGTTGTGCCTTCATGTCATCCAAAGCTTTTTTTAACTGAGAATCATCTGAAGGGGCTGCAGCTTGATCCAAATATCGATTTATTTTATTTGCATCACCATAGCTCGAAGGTAATTGAGAAAGATCTTCTGATTCTGAAGTACTTCCCATTGTACTCACTTGAGTATTTGGATTTATTTTTTTCTGATCAGAAAAAGATAAAGTGACTGCAATTACAATAATCGAAACTAAGCTTGCTGCCAATACAATCACAAGCTTTTTATTGATAAGCGTAATTCCTTTTGGCACATTATTAAGTAAATTAGACATGCTGACCTACCGATTCAATTTCAACAATGGTTTCTTTCCCATTCGTTTTGTTTCCAGTTTGAAGACGCATATGATCATAGATACCATCAACGATCATATATTGACCTTTAACTCTATAATTTGCAGTCATCGTACCAAATTTACCTTGGTCATTAGCTACCATTAACACTGGAGTACTAGAATTATAAAATTTATTATTAAATTTTATAAATGTTTGATGTCCACTACTATACACTTTAGTCGGGAACCAAGTTGGTTTTTTTCCTTTTAAAACTCGATAACGATAATCAACATTTAATGTATTTGGATCTAATGTTGGTAATCCAGAGTTACTTAAGGCTTTAGATACTGGCGTATTTGATGTTTGGAAGGTTTGCACCATATCATGAGGATAATTAAATTCCACTGATACCATATAAACATTATTGTTCGTAGATTTCAAAATTAGGTGATAGGTACGTTTATTTGTTGTAATTAAAACCGTATTTTCAAGACCTGATGAATTTGGTTTAATTAAAACATGATATTGTTTAGATGAGCCTTCTCCACTAAAAGTACTCGATATTTGCCAATCAGGCACATCACCGGCTGCTATTGAATTAATCACTTCACCTTGTTCTAAAACAACATCTGTTATATGCATTGGCGCTGTATAAACGGTATACAAGGCATCAGGCATATAATTGTATCGCATCATCGAATTAAAAAAATCAGATGATTTGGGCGTTCTCGTCGCTTTTTTGTTTGCATAAGCGACTGCTTTTTCTTTAGTTAAAAAAGCTTTAGGTTTTAGTTGAGATTTTGTCGGAACCGGCATCATTTGACCTGGTACAGCAACAGGTATGTAATGATCGACAACCACTTTTGTTTTTTTGACATCGCTTGCAGGGATATAGTTAACCACTTCAGGCGCTTTTAAATCAGGATCATTCTGACTGTTTGTTTGCCAGGGACCAGCTGTTGAACAACCAACGAGAACTAAACTTAAACATGAAAACAAAAATTTTTTTTGTAAATAGACTCTCATCTTTTACCCCTTTTTACTAAAGTCAAAATAAGCGATTTTTAAATTAAATGGATTCTGTAATGCCTCAAAGCTTGAAGCCGGCTTTTCTTGTGACGTTTGAACGGTAAAGCTGCCATGAAACAATTCAGATGAAATTTCTTTGCCAGATCGAGCATAAGTTTTTGCTTCCCAATTAAACTCATAAGTATGATCACTTAACGCATTAAAATTAATAAGCTTAATTTCCCTTGTTATCTGGCCAACATTTTTAAATGGTCGATCTTTTCGAATAATTTGATTTAATTGATCTTTTGCTCGTCCTTCGGAAGAAGAAAAAGCATTGACCCATTGTTTTTGAAGAACGACAGGATCTAAAGGAATATTCATTATATCCTTAATAAAATCTGAAACGAAAGCTTCCTCTTGAACCTTAGTCGCAGTGACTCTATTTAAAATAGGGTGAATATTTGCAATTTGCTCATTTGGTTTTACTTCAGCAACATAAACAAAATTTTGCTGTCTCATCAATGTTATAATAAACGCAATTGATAAAAGTATTACAATGATCAAACTTGAAAAAAAGGCAAGCTTCCAGTTTTTGATCTGCTTATCAGCAGAGCCCAATCGATCATTCCACTCATTTTGAGCTTTGATATATTTGTTATTCATTTTTATCTTTCTCTTGCTTATAAGCTTTTAATTCAACACGTTGCAAAAATAACTGTAATGGGTTGATATTAAGGTCTTTATTATCAGTTACTTTCTTTGTGGCAACTATAGCCTTAATACTTCGCTTCAATATGACACCCTTTTGTTTAACATCATAATTAATGATGAATATGTTGCTACCAAGAGGCTTAACATTTGCTATTTTCACAAATTTCAGGTTTTCTTTTTTTAAAAAGTTTAGTTTTTGAAAACTATCTTCTGACATAAACTTATGATTATTTTGAGACTTAAAAAAAGACTCTAAAATATTTTTAATAAAGGTTATTTTTAAAATTTGAAAATCATTTTGTATATTCTCAGGCTTTGTTAATACCCCTTTTGAGATCACAAAGCCAGATTTGCTCACTTGGCTTGTCAATACATTAATTTTAAATGTATTAGCTGTAACCAATATCAGAAAAACTAAAATTAATGCTATGGAAAGAAGTGTGATTGTATAAACTCTCCATTTACTTGCCTTTTCTAATTTTTCACCAATGGGATGATCCCATCTTTGGTTATTTTGATTAAAAGGAGTAGTGACTTCGCCATAATTATAATTTTGTGGTTGCTTTGATTTAAATTCAGTCATCAGAAGTTTCCATCAAGCTTGATACCCAATTTAAATTTTTATAATTAAAAAAATTCTTCAAATATGCATTATGATCAGATTCAAGATGCAATTCTTTAATCTTCTTTTTGTCTTCTGATTTTGATGAAGCAACAATCGCCAGTGTTATGGGCCCAAGAGCTAGATCAAATAGAGCATTTCCTTCTGGAGACTCAAAATAATATTGTCTTTTCGGAATAGCATTGGCCAGAATATTAACCTGGGTTTCATTAAGTCCTAAGTCGATATAATGTTTTTTTACATTAGGCTCTAGTGCCCTATCATTTGGAAGAAATATTCGAGAAGGACAAGACTCTATTAAAGCGGATGCAATATCACTATCAATCGTATCTTCAACTGATTGAGTTGCAAAAATTACAGATACGTTAAATTTTCTTAAAGTCTTCAACCATCCTCTAATCTTATTGGCAAAAATTGGGTTATCCAAAAATAACCAAGCCTCATCCAATATCATCATAGTTGGACGGCCATCAAATCTTTTTTCTAGTACATGAAAAAGATATGAAAGAACGGGTGGAATAACATCTGGCATATCCATTAATTCTTCCATTTCAAAACATTGCCAATTCTTTTTATAAAAAACTTCCGTATCACTATCTAGAATATGACCATAAGCTCCTCCAATGACATATGAATCAAGCGCCAACCTCACTTGTTGATTTTGAATCAGCGCCTTTAGACCTGTCATTGTTCTTTGATGAGCCTCAAAATTGGCTAAGTTATTGAGTGCATTCCAAACGACTTCTTTAATTTCTGGTGTAATTTCAATATTTTCATTTGATATAATCCCTAAAATCCAATCATTAGCCCAAATTCTCTCAGACTCTTCATTAATATGAGCAAGAGGTTGAAAAACTAAACCTGAAGGGTCAGGACTTCCCACATTATAATAATGACCATCAACAGCAAATGTTGAAGAAAGGAAACTGCCACCTTTATCAAATACAAAAACTTGTGCGTCTTTATATCGAAGAAATTGAAGTGCCATAGTCGATAATAAAACAGATTTACCTGCGCCAGTTGGTCCAATAATCATCTGATGTCCGACATCATTGATATGATTTGAAAGTCTAAATGGCGTATTTCCACTTGTTCGAGCATATAATAACGGAGGAGCATTCAAATGTTTATTTTTTTCAGGTCCAGCCCATAAAGCAGAAAAAGGAATTAAATGAGATAAATTAAGACTATGTATTAATGGCATTCTAACATTTGCAACAGTGTTACCAGGAATGGATGATAGCCAAGCCTCAACAGCATTCATCGACTCACAGATTGTCGTGAAGCCCAAACCATTAATCACTCGCTCTATTTCTCTTGCTTTTTCAATTGCATGATTTTGATCTTTATCCCATACAGTCACAGTAAAAGTAGAATAACCAAAAGACACATGGTCATCAGCCAACTCCTCCATTGCAATATCAGCATCTTGAGCATTTCTCATTGCAGCACTATCTTGCAGCGGACTTTCACTTTTGGAAAATACTTCAGTTAACATTGAAAGCATCCCTTTTCTCTTTGAAAACCATTGCCTTCGATATGTTTTAAGCATTTTTTCAGCATCAAGCTTATCAAGAGGTAAATATCTAGAGACCCAACGATATTCAATAGGCAAATGGTTGAGCTGATCTAAAATCGCTGGAGTTGAAGTACCTGGAAAACCCATGATAGATATAGTTTTCAGATAAACATCTCCTAACATTGGAGATAATCCTCCTGTTAAAGGAGTATCTGCAATAAAGGCATCTAAGTACATCGGTGTTTCTGGAACTAACAGCTTTTGTTTTTTTAATGATACGCATGAATGCAAATAGGTTAATAAAGACTCATCATCCAAAACGTTAGATTCAAACATAAAATCTTGCAAAATATCTAAAATTTTTCTTGTCGTCGTCAAAAAATAGTCTAATTCATTTTTATATGAATTCTGTTGTTTTCTGTTGCCAGTTTCAGAAATAAAAAATTTTGATTGATTTGAAACGATATCTTTGGGCGGTAAATAAACGAAAGTAATATAATAATGACTTTCAAAGTGCTCTTGTTCGCTTTGAAAAAGTGCACTTCTTTCAGAGTCTACTAATAAGCTAACTGGATCTGGAAAATGTTGTTCTTTAGGGTAGGCTACCGCCTGCTCTCTTCTAGCTTCTATAAATAATGCCCATCCAGCATTTAATCTTTTCAATGCATTATTAAGTCTAGCTGTAGCTGAAACCAACTGTGATGGGGTCGAAGACTCAATATCTGGTCCTCTATATTGCATGACTTGCATTAAAGAACCATCTTTATTCAGCATTACCCCAGGATGAACAAGTGCTGCCCAAGGTAAAAGATCCGTCATTCGATCCGCTTTTTTTCTAAATTCAGTTAAATTAAACATAAACTCACACTTTATAATAATTTTTTTGTTTGATATGCCTTAATAAAATCTCAAACCCATTTGGATCTTTTTTGGTGATTTGTCCTGCAATTATTTGGATTAAAATGGATACTGGAATGACTATCAAAGAATGAAAGCCAAATAATAATGCAAGACATGTAAAAGCATTAAGAAGCGTAAAACTTCTTGAAGCTCCCATCATCAAAATAGGTTTCGTAAGTGCACTGTGAACCGAAATCTGAAACCCTGGAACTGAGTTCATGATAAACCTCGTAAATTAGATAGCTATTCCGCTTGAATCGCCGCCAAATAAACTTGCAACAATACTTGCTGCTCCAAATACGATAGCTAAGCCCATTACAATTTGTAGTAATCTTCTTACTCCAGAGCCTGACTCACCAAAAGCAATACCAAATCCAGCCATAACAATGACTAATACAGCTAATATTCTTGCGACAGGTCCAGTTAATGAGTCCATAATTTTTTGTAAAGGTCCTTCCCATGGCATGTCTCCACCTTGATCCATACCCATTGCAAAAGCTTGGTTACAACCTAAAAAAAATAAAATACTAAAACTTAAAATTTTATTTTGTCCATATGTAAAAATATTTTTTATAAATTTCAATTTTTTCATGAAAAGTATTTCCTGTTCAAATAATTTAAAATGAGAATAACAAACTCAAAACAACATGAATAGGACAATTGTCCTAAAACAAAAAGAATAAAGACATTTAGAACTGAAACTTACTAGGATTTTAATTACCTTTAAATGTCCATATCAAAAGTTTTGAATTATTCCCTAAGAGTTTATGTCACTTTTATTTCAAAAATATTAAAGATGACAAAATCTTACATAAATTAACTTATTTAAATACAAATTTAAATACCTTCCAGGATATAAACTTATTATTTTATCTATCTTATTAGTTAAATTGTATTGTTAGAATCGAATTTATAAATAGAATAAAGATATTCCAAATTTAAATTAAAAACAGTAATTTATATCTTTACTTTTAAGTTTTTCAAATTTTTATTTTTTCTTAAATAGATAAAAAAGTCGATAACTTTGGGATTAATGTACCTAAAATGTGTTGAGTAAACGAAATGTATATGCATGGATTTGATGAAATTTAATCTTGATTTAAACACAAAATATATGCCAAAATTCATCACAATTTTTTTGTAACTCTATGATAAAAATAATACTTTCTAATTTTTTCATCCCTTCCAAAATAAATATATTTTAAAAGAAAAATTTTATATAAAACTCTTTGAAGACACCAATTAAAAGAAAAATCACATAAATTAATAACAAAGTTTTATCTAAAAACACTTGATTCTCATCAATTAAATGTGCGCATATAGAAATATATTAAGTCTATTCTGTAAATATTATCTCTGGGCTATTCATTAACAATTGGTAACTGAATTAACTTTCTTAGGTAATGAACGTTGTAAGAATATAATTAATAGATAGCAAATAATACTCAAAAATAAACTAGAATTTAAACTAAATGTATCTGCTAAAAGGCCAGTAAATAAAGGAACAATAGCGCCTCCAGAAATAGCCGTTGCCATAACACCTGACTGCTTGATGTTCAAAGATTCCTTGTTTTGGAAACCTAAACTAAATAACAATGGAAATAAAATAGCATTCAATAAGCCAGTTGCAGTTAATGCTAACAATCCCCAGATTGAATACGAAAATACAGAAAATCCAACCAATATAATATTGATGCTGCACATTATAAAAACTAGTTTCTTTTCATTGTTAGGAGCAATCAAGAAACCACCGATAAATCTACCTACAATCATTAAAAGCCAATAAGTGGTAAATAACTTAGCACCAAAGGAAGGCGAAACCTCAAACTTAGAAATTGCTTGGTTCATTAAAAATGTAGCAAGTGTTACCTCTACTCCTACATAAAGAAATAATGCCAACCATTTATAAAATCGCTCTGCATTCCAGTTGGAACTTGAACTCTTATCAAATTTGCTGCTTAGGTGAGGTGCATTGATATACTTTACACGGGTCATTAAAACAATACTTAATATTATAAATATGATGAAAATAAAAGATAGATTTGATAAGTTTTCAAAAGATTTATGATTAATTTCACTTTTCGAATAGATAATTGTACTGATCACAAAAGGCGTGAGAAATGCACCCAGAGAATGCATTGACTGAAACATAGATAATTTTCCAGTATCTTTTTTATCAGAATAAAAGAGTCCTACATACTCACAAATTATAAATAAAACCACCACACCGACTGCCATGATGAAAGTATTTATTAAAAAGTAATATATACTGGCATTGTTCAATCTAAATAATATACCCCAATTCACACAACTTAAAATTAAAATACCAAGAGCCATAAGAAACCCTTTTTTTAAGCCGACTTTATCTACGACAAATGCAATAATTACCGACATAAAGGCATAAGTAATGAAGAAAGCGGTATCAAATAGGGATAATGTTGCATAATTGATGTTAAAATGATGCTTAAGAATAGGCAGAAATATTTCAATAAAAGTACTAAATGAACCTATCAAGAAAAATGCTGGTAGTAATGTTAAAACCAAATTTAATTTTTTTTTCATTTTCAAATCTTGTATTTTTATTTTAAGAAAGCGTTTTTTTATTATTTGTGATATCATTTAAGACATCTTTATAACACATACAATTTTAAAATGATACTACAAGCAATAGATTATAATTCTGAAAATTTCGGCAAAGATTTTGCTGAGTCTTTAAAAGAAACAGGTTTTGGTGTAATTAAAAATCATCCCATTTCTAAAAATAAAGTACAAACGATTTATCAAAACTGGGCCAATTTTTTTAACACTGATGAGAAAAATAACTTTATTTTTAATAAAGACACTCAAGATGGTTTTTTTCCGTCTTCTATTTCAGAAGTTGCTAAAAATCATACTGTAAAGGATATTAAAGAATATTTTCACATCTATCCGTGGGGTCAAATTCCAAATCAATTGCGACATGAAATTTTAGATTACTACGACACAACAATTCTATTTGCTAAAGATTTACTTCAAAAAATTGAAGATAATACGCCTGAAAATATCAAGCAGCATTTTTCTCAACCTCTAACAGAAATGATAGAAAACAGTAGTCAGTCTCTTTTAAGGGTACTTCACTACCCTCCAATGAAGGGAGACGAAGAGCCTGGTGCAATTCGTGCTGCGGCACATGAAGATATCAATTTAATTACAATACTCCCAGCCTCAAATGAGCCGGGACTTCAGGTCAAAACAAAGTCAGGCGAATGGATTGACGTGCCCTCTGATTTTGGTACGCTAATCGTTAATATAGGCGATATGCTCCAAGAGACAACTCAAGGCTATTATCCTTCAACTTCTCATCGCGTCATTAATCCTACTGGTAAAGGCTCTGATAAATCTAGAATTTCTTTACCCTTGTTTTTACACCCAAGACCAGATGTTATTTTATCCGAAAGATACACCGCCCAATCATATTTACAAGAACGATTACAACAATTGGGTGTGAAATAATCCAATTTCTTTTAAAATCCCGAAGTCCCTTCGGGATTCCTTTCCCCATCTTTAACATATTCGACACTTAACTTAATAACTCCTTAACCAAACTTATTTTGGAAGTATAAATTATACTTATTCGTTGAAATTTACTTAATTTTAGTTAATATAAACACAGATAAAAAACAACGTACAAAATAATCAAGGATATTTTTATGAAAAAAATTCTATTAGCTACAGCATTGATAGCTGGCTTTGTTGGAACTGCATCTGCAAGTGGAGTAGGCCCTTATGTCGGTGTTCAAGGCGGATATTCCTGGATGAACTTAGGTAATAAGAGTAGTCATGATAATGGTTTAAGTGGCGACATCCATGCTGGCTATTTATTTCCTTTAACAAGTAGCTTATCTTTAGGTCCTGAAATGGGATTAGGAACTAACTTTTATAGCCCTAAAGAAGCTGGTTGGAAGCTAGATACAAATTACTATGTTCCAGTTATGGCTAAACTACAATGGCAAGTTAGTAATGAACTGTATTTTTTTGGTAAAGCTGGTATCACGTATGTCAGCCAAACTCAAAAGGATTCTGGTCTGAGTTATGATAATAGCGATTGGCATGCATCTTTTGGTTTAGGTGCTGGATATAACCTATCTCAAAACTTAGCGCTTGAAGCCTCTTATAATTATGTAGATGGTGATGACATAGATAATTCAAACACACGAAAAAATAATACATCTCGTTTCCAAAATGTTTCAGTTGGTGTAAATTACAGCTTCTAATAATATTTGAAATTTCTTATGACTGGAGTCAATACTCACCTCCAGTTAGCTTTAATAAAGTTCATACCACAAGCCTTTTTTCTTTTAAAATCTCAAAGTTGATACTGATATTTGAATAGAAATTCATTCTTTAAAATAAATATTATTTTCAATTAGTTATCTTCATAAGACATATTTCAAACATCTAAGCTTACGCGATATAAATCGCATAAATAAAATTTTTCTATTTGCACATTATTTTTTATTTGCTAATTTTAATTTTATAAATCGATAATTTTTTGTTATTGATTTTTTGAAATAAATTCACAAATAAACAAGGTATACATTATGAAAAAAACGTTATTAGGCATTGCATTATGCACTGGAATGGCCGGAGTAGCTTATGCTGATCCAGTACCATATATAGGTGCTCAAGTGGGTTACTCTTTTACTGACTTACCAGACGCCGATATTACTACTGCGGCTGGGCAAAGCTATGGTTTTAACAAAAAAGATGATGATGGATTTGTCGGTGAAATTAATGGTGGAGTATTATTTCCGATAACAGATTATTTTTTACTTGGTCCTGAAATTGGTATTGGTATGTTTGGGTACTCACCTAAATATAGTCTTAATGCTCTTGGTATTAATGCTAGTGTTAAATATGAAAATGATTACTATATTCCTCTAGTCGCAAGAGCTCAATTTCCCATAAATGATGATTTCTATTTATTTGCTAAAGCTGGTGTAGCTTATGTCAATGGGGAGACTAAAGAGAACATTCAAGGTAAATCTTTCAAACAAAATCAGGATGCTTGGAAATTTACCGGTAGTCTGGGTGCTGGCTTTAACCTAACCGAGCAATTTTCTTTGGAAGCTACTTATACTTACATAGATGGAGACACATCTGGTAAGGACATCGGTAATGATTTTGATGACGGAGACCTTGTATTGCAAACAAACAATATATTCGTCGGTGTAAATTATAAATTTTAAACTTTATAGCACCATGCCTAACAATTAACATGGTGCTTATTTTACAAGACAAGAGTTAATTTTAAATATTATCTTTAGTTACATTCATTTAATAAACTATTTTCTATCCACAAGTTCATTTTGATTGTAGTCAACTAGTTCACTATCTTTCATTTCAACACCAAAAATATGTTTATGCTCTGGATCATGTAAAAGCTCATCAATTCTGAAATCTGCATCTAAATTAAAAATATTCATATTTATTTCTCTAATAAAACAAATTATCTTTTAAGATTAGACCATAAGTACTTAAAAACAAATCCATTATAATTATAGGTCACACATTAACGTTTCAAGCTCTTCTTCAGCTTCATCCATTAAACATTTTAATTCGTATGCATCTTCATGATTAAGCTCTAAGACCCATTTACAACGTTTCGAGGTAGAATTGCAATTTTTACATTTCAGTGCAGTGGTATGTTTTTTACGTTGAAAAATAACATCTTCAAAACTCGCTTCTAGTCTTCTATTTTGATCTTGAATTAGTACGGTAATCTCGCCTGTTGGGTTAACCATAACTTGTGAAGGCAATTTTATTTTTCCCTGAATAACATATCGACGTGATTTAATAATCATATAAACCTCGAAAACTACTTATCAAATACAAACAATATTTCCCTAGACTTATAAGTTTATAACTGATCCATCAAACTTTCAAAGTCATCTTCAGCTTCTTTGATTTTATTTTTAAATCTTGTGCATCTTGATGCTCTAAATGAATGAGCCAATCTTTTTTATCAGATTGAGGCTTGACTCTTACCTTGGTCGACTGCTTGCCATGTGTGAAATGAATATCTTCAAATTTTGCTTTTAAATATCTTTTGTTACCATTTTTTAATTCAAGTGTTAAATAACCTAATGGATTAATCTTAATGTGTACGTTTTTTCTTCTGGCATTTTTTAATAGTTTATATTGTTGGCTTCTTTCAAACATAATTGAACCCTCCAGAAAAATGAATAAAGCTCATAAATTATTATGCAAACTTGATGCCAAAAAAAAACCAATAAAATCAATTGATTATAAATAAAAAAATGCCCTAAAATAAGGCACTGCTCCAAAATTGATCCATTTTAAAATAAATTGGCGTTTATAAATAGATGGGTAATAATGCTGGCAACATATCCTAAGAAAATAACGGGCGTCCACTTTAAATGTCCCATGAAGGTATATTTGCCATGAGCCGCTCCCATTAAGGCCACACCTGCTGCCGATCCAATGGACAATAAACTACCCCCTACACCTGCTGTTAAAGTGATTAATAACCAATTACCCAAGCTCATATGTGGTTCCATTGAAAGTACTGCGAACATAACCGGGATATTATCAATTATGGCCGAAATAATCCCAACTAAAGAATTTGCATAGATTGGATTCCAATGAGTATACATAACATTAGATAAGACGCTTAAATAACCAAGAAGGCTCAAACCGCCAACACTTAATACGACTCCATAAAAAAAGAGTAAAGTATCCCATTCAGCCAATGAAATCCTTTTAAAGACATCAAAAGGAACCACTGATCCTAATCTTTCTAATTTATCCATATCATTATTTAATCTAGCTAAATTCTTCTTTTTTTCTAATGATTTTGGTAACGTTTTCTGTAAGAAAAATCCAAATAATTGAAGATATGCCAAGCCCATCATCATGCCGATTGCTGGCGGCAAATCAAGCGCTGCGTGAAAAAAGACTGATGTACAAACAGTTACTAAAAATAAAGCAATAATGCGTTTAGCACCTCTTTTTAACTCAACATTTTCTATTGTTTTTAATGGAGTTTCTTTGGATATGAAAAAGGACATGATTAATGCAGGAATCATATAATTTACAACTGCAGGAATAAACAAATAAAAGAATTGGAAAAAGGTTGCATGTCTATCTTGCCAAACCATTAGAGTGGTAATATCACCAAATGGGCTAAATGCACCACCAGCATTAGCAGCTAATACTATATTAATGCAAGCTAAATTAATAAACTTTAAGTTACCTTTTCCAACTTTCAAAACAACTGCACACATTAAGAGTGCAGTTGTTAGGTTATCAGCAATGGGTGAGATACAAAAAGATAAGATCCCAGTGATCCAAAAAAGTTTTGTGTAAGAAAATTCTTTCTCAATGAGCCAAGCTTTTAATTTATCAAAGACCCTGCGTTCTTCCATTGCACTTATGTAAGTCATAGCCACCAACAGAAAAAGTAATAGCTCTGCATATTCTTCTAAATTATGCTTTAAAACATCACGTGCAACTTCACTTAATCCTTTCGATGAAAAATAAAATCCAATAATGAGCCAAATTAACCCCGCAGCTAACAATACTGGTTTCGATTTTTTTAATTGAAGTTTTTCTTCAAACATCACAAAAATATAAGCGATAACAAAAATACCAACACAAATGTAACCTACCCAACTGTTTGTAAAGTTATAACTTAGGTTCTGAGTACTAGCATAAGAATAAAATGGTAAAAAGAGTAAACTAAAACATATTGTTAGAATTGATTTCATAAAGGGATGTGCAAGAATTTTAATGTTTTTTAATTATAAAGAAATTAAAATAAGAAATATATTGATTTTAGTTGTTAATGTTAGAATTTTTAGACAAAAGTTGGATCTATTTCCCTTAAAGTTAAGTTTATTTCAGGAATTAAAATGTAATTTAACTTCTTCTGATGAAATAGAGGCTTACAAATTTTTTGTTCCATTAATTGATAAAAACAATCATTTAATTGTTTGGCAGTTACTTCTGCTCGTGAATTATTCTGCAAAAAATCATTTAATAATTTGGTATTTTCCATATTATTAGATGCATCCAGTGCTCTTAATATTAGGTTAATTTCATACATTAAATCGATTAATTTACAGTAATAGCTGCTTGTAATTAAAACATCAAAGGCATCTGCAGAATTTTGATTTAAAAATTTGATATAATCTAATTTAACTAAAGATACATGAAAACCCATTGAACGTAAGTATTTTTGACAAGTTTCAGCAATGTCATGATCAACAAGACGATCTTTAAAAAATCCAATTTTAATAACTTGTTTGTTATTTATTAGAGTAGGTTCATTTACTTCAATCATATCTGAATGTAAATCATCGTTTTTATCAAAGAAAAAGGAGTTTTGAAGCTTGTATTTCGAAATTAAGTTTGGATTTGTTTGAATTAAGCATTCTGGGCTTAACAACTCATGCAAACATTGTATATTTGGATTGTTTTGATTAATAAACATATAAATTATCCCACTTCCATTTAACTGAGAATAGTTCTTCCGAATAAATCCAACCCTATCATGATTAAGTGTTTCTAACATATTAAAAAACTTATTATCTAAATTAATTAATTCTATTTCATCATAAGACGGAGATAAATTATAAAAATGTTCAAATAATTGAAAAGAAATGACTTGATTCGTACTTTCTTTATAAACATAGGGGCCTGTTCCAATTAGCTCGCCATCTAATCCTATCATTCTAATAGTTGCTTCAGGACGTGTCATTAGAAAAGGGAACATTAAATCTTTGTGCTTTAAAGTAAAATCAATCCAGTTTTTTTTGGCATTCATATCAACAATATGTTTATAAATCATATTATTATGAAGATTGTGTTGTAATGCTTTCAAAACACTCAAGGTATTAAGAATGCGTCCATCATGACAGAAAATATTTTTCCTTAAATAAAATCGCCAAGTAACTTGATCTGATAAAAGCTCAAACTTATCACATAAATGAGGCTTAATATTACCGCTTTTTAGATCTAAAGAAACTAAATTATTAAATACAAATTTATCAAGGAGATTTTGATCTGATAAACTTTTAGTTTTAAATTGAGTTATATGAAACTGCGAAAATTTAATTGGTAGACGATAAATTGAAACTTGACCTAGATATTGTTCTAACCAAACCTCATCAAAGTTAAATTTATTTTTTAGAATAAAACTCTTATCAATTTGACGATAGTCATTTCTAATCAGAAGATCCAGTACTTGTTTGCGTTGAAGTGAAATAAGTGTTTCTAAAAACTCTAATTCAGAAACATGCGTTCTTCCAATCGCGGGACTCCATTTGATCCAGCCAGCATTATCTAATTTTTAAGAACATTTCTAGCATTTCTCAAAGAGCAATTTAATAAATTAGAAATTTCATGGACATTAGTGCGAGTATGTAACCCTTTATAATTTAGGAATAATACTTCAAATTGTTTTAAAAGTTGCATCACTCACACATTAATCAAATGTTATTTATTATCTAGTTTAATATTTATGTAAAAAAAATGCATTTTTTCAGTAAATATTTGCTTTAAATAACTAAACCACCATCAATTTTTAAAACTTGTCCCGTTATGAATGCTGATTGTTCAGATGACAAAAATAGGACGCCATTTGCGATATCTTCAGGTTTCCCCATTCTACCCAAAGGGGTTTTCCCTTTCATGTAGCTTATTACTTTTTCTGGCAAATTAACTGTCATTGGTGTTTCTACAAATCCTGGTGCAATACAATTAACCCTGACCTGCGCTCCTTTTCTAGCAAACTCCTTCGCCCAACTTTTACTCATTGCAATTAACCCACCCTTAGAAGCAGCATAATTCGTTTGACCTATGTTACCATCTGTACCCACAATTGAAGACATAGAAACAATCGAGCCTGCGTTTTGTTCAACCATAATTGGCGCAACAAGTTGTGTCATATTAAAAATACCTTTAAGATTAACGTCTAAAACTAAATCCCATTCTTGTTCAGACATCTTATCCAAAAGATTATCTCTTGTAATACCTGCATTATTTATCAAAACATCAATATGTCCTTGCTCTTGCATCACGCCATGAACAAACTGAGCTACTCCATTTCTATCGGTTACATTAAGCTCTACAGGATATAGATTCGAATATTTTGCTTTCATATCAGATAATTCACTGATATTCATATCGCAAACATATACTGCTTTAGCATGATTTTTTAAAAAAGTTTCAGCAATACATTTCCCAATACCCTGAGCACCGCCTGTTACAATACATACTTTACCATTTAACATAAAACACCTCTTAAAATTAAAACATCCTTGAAATAAATTAAGACTACTGATTTTATTGTTGTTAATCGGGTTGTAAATTGTTTAAAAATTTACGGCTTATTAAATTAACAATATGTGTATATTTTCATCAAATTAATAAAAATTCAAGACTAAAAGATCAAAAATTCAAATATTTTCAAGGATCTATATCAAATTATTTAACTTAAATTATATATAGGGCATTCTTTCAAAAAAATTTCTTGGAGATATATAGGATTTTCATGGAAGATTATTGTTGATTTACGAGCTAATAAATGTTGTTCTTGATATTTAAAAGAATAAATCCTCAAATCTTGGCGTTTTGTTTTTTGAGATTTAAAAATATTAAAACCGATGGGTTCTTTACTTTTTGTTAACTGAAGGTATTGAAGATCTTTAACATCTTTTCTAAAAAAAGATTGAGCTACAACCCAATCAACACCATCACCTTTTAAAACAACAGAACGTTTAAGCATTGATTCTTTTTCAATACCAAAAATGTTCGATTCAGGTAAATTTAATAATTGTACGCTAAAAACATTACAGTACATTTTTAGAATATGTGACAAGGAGGAGTTTGCTATCAATATATTTTTAGTTTTCAATGACAAGCTTACATTATTTAATTCTATCGGTGTCCAATGACCATTATCTAGTAACTCTAAGTATTTCATCATCTAAAAACAAATTAATATTTGGCTGAAATACTAAACCCGAACAGCTAAGATGTCAATCTAACATCTTTTAAAAACAAATTTACAATTTTGCGGATAGTCAAGAGAAAGTTTCTCATTTATAATCAATACAAATATAACAATAAGAATTCTCATGAATAGTCACTTTGATCCAAATGCGTATAACCCTAAATTTAGTTTTAAATTCTTGTATCCTAAACACTGGTTAACTTGGTTCAGTTTAGTGCTTTGTAATATAATTTCTTGGTTACCTCACTCAATACAGTTAAAGTTTGCAAAATTTATTTCAAAAAGACTGGTAAAATTAAAAAACAAGGTAAATAAGAGAGCCAGAGCAAACTTAAAATTGTGTTTTACACAAAAAAGCTCTGAAGAAATTGAATCTATCTTGTTTGAACAATATGTTACAGCAGTATGCTTTTTTCTTACTATTTCTTCCGTTTCTTTTAAAGGAAAAAATTGGCTCCATCGACATGTAAAAGTTCATAACCAAAAATATCTAGATTTGGCTCTTTCTTCGAAGAAGAATATCATTTTGCTTGTTCCACATACTTGGGCAATTGACATTCCCGCCATTTATTTAGCTTCTTTAGGTTTTCCTGTATCAGCGATGGCTAAAAAACAAAGAAATCCCGTATTTGAATACTTAATGCATAAACAAAGAGTTCAATTTGGCGGAAGAGTTTATCTCAGAAGTGGTGGAATAAAACCCTTTATTAAATCAATAAAAAAAGACAAGTATATAGGGTACTACCTACCTGATGAAGATTTAGGCCCAGAATCAAGTGTATTTGTTGATTTTTTTGATACAACCAAAGCCACATTAACAGGTCTTGGTCGTTTAGCACGCATTACAGATTCGATCGTCTTACCTTTATTGGTTGGGTATAATACATCTGAAAATGTTTTTGAAATCAATTTCTCTCCTATCTTTGATAATTTCCCTTCCTCTGATATCAGTGATGCAAGAAAAATGAATGTATGTATAGAGGAATACATAAAAGAGCATCCCGAACAATATATGTGGATTTTAAGATTTTTGAAAACTAGGCCAGAGGGTGAACCAGATCCGTATTTATAAATATAATTTTACATTAATATTTGCTGAATAACTTAATATTAAACTTAAGATATATTGACTTCATAATTAGAATTTAATACAGTATTCAATTAAGGAAATTATAAATATTTTTTTACAATTAGCTGACATTATGAACAATAGATGTTTTATAATTTGCTAACAAAATAAACTTAAGGAAAAATAATGAAAAAACTACTATTACCACTCGTAATTGGCGCAGTTTGTGTTTCAACAAGTGCATTTGCGAAAACTGGTCCATATGTTGGAGCTGATCTAGGTCTTGCAAGTGTAAGTGGTGCTCATAACACACCATTAACATTCGGTATTAAAGGTGGTTATCTATTCCAAACTTCTGATAGAGCAGCTTTTGGTCCTGAAATTGGTTATACAGATCTGTTAGCCGATGCTTCAAAACGCGGTACTGACAATAGCATTGATCAAATAAATCTATTAGGTGTAGCTAAGTTCAATTTAGATCAACAATGGAGCTTAATCGGTAAAGCTGGTATGTCTTATGTCACAAACGACTATGATCCAGGTCCAAGAAAAACTAATTGGCAACCAATTATCTCTGCTGGTGGTCAGTATGCTTTAAATCAAAATATAGCTTTAAATGCTGCTTGGACACATACATTTGGTGATGGTGGCTTCGGTCCAAATAGCAACACGAATAGTATGGATCTATTCACAGTTGGCGCAACATATACATTCTAATAAAGAGCACTTCTGAAAAAAAGCACTTCAAGTGCTTTTTTTTTGAGTTAAATCACGTTATAATACTACCTTAAATATAACCATTTCATTTAACATGGAATTTTGAAGAAACTGGGAAGGTAAAATATATGAAGTTACTAGATGACTTAAACCTTTTTAGGTTAGTTGTAGAAAATGGAAGTTATACTGCAGCATCAAGAAAATCAACTGTGCCTGTAGCGACAATGACAAGACGAATACAAGCATTAGAAGATTCTTTAAACATTCGATTACTCAACAGACATGCTAGAAAATTATCTTTAACTGAAGCTGGTGAAAAGTTTTACAACGAATGCGGCCCTTTATTACAAAAAATAGTTAATAGTGCTGAAAGTATTACAGAAGAATGTATGGGTGCAGCTGGTCAATTGAAAATTGCTTCTCCTGCAAATTTTATTAAATATGGTCTACAACCACTTTTAAATGATTTCATGCAGCAATATCCTCAAATTGATGTCTTACTGGAAACAAGTAACGAGCCAGAAACATTGGATCCTACGGATTGGGATGTGATATTTAGAGCTGGACGCCTTCGTGACTCAACCTTAATTGCAAGAAAGCTGGGAACTTTGGCAGATATTCTTGTTGCTTCACCCGAATATTTAAAACATAACCCTATGCCAAAACATGCAAATGATCTCCATCAACATGCCCTTTTAAAAGGCAAACCTTTGCTCAGGTGGAGTCTTAAAAATTCACTTAATGAGGTTGTGACAATAAGTGACAAAGCTCGTTTTGAGGTCAATGAAATCGATCTCGTCAAAAAAGCCTGTTTATCTGGGCTGGGTATAACATTAATACCAGACATCCTTGTCAGAAATTATATAAAAAATGGAGAGTTAATTCATATTCTCCCAGATTGGTCATCCAATATCAGGGATAAATACCTCATATATAACCACAGAGAGTACCAGCCAGAAAAACTAAAAATATTTATTGATTTCGTAAGTAAATATTCCTTACCTAATTAAAAGTTGAAAGCTATTAGATATATACTTCTCAAAAAATTAATCTTATTCATGCTTTTTTAAATTTCTTATTTAAATTTATTATATGTCGTTTTGTTTGGTTTTTGAGATGAATGATTTTTTACATCCATTATCTTTATTTTTGGAAATCTTTTTTTTCTAATTTGCGTCACTTCAGTGATTATGATCTTTATTCACGTTCCACATTATCATAAAAAAATACAATGGGAGAAAAGAATTGAATACCTTACATTCGCCACTGTATTTTTTATTTTATTTTTACTTTCTAATTATTTACTATATTTTTAATTAGCTAAAGAAACTCTCGCAGTTTGTCCTTGTCTGTTAACTTGAACTCTATCGCCTTTCTTAAATAAAACTCTCTTATTAACAGCTTGAACTACAGAAATTGTTCTACCGTTATCTAATCTTATTGTGATATTAACACCATTACTCTTACCAATAGCACCACCAACAGCATTACCAGCAGCGCCCCCTAGAATAGCTCCACCTGCAGTTGCAAGAAGGTTTCCTGTGCCGCCACCTATCGCACTACCTGCAATACCACCTAACACAGCTCCACTTACAGTACCGATAACATTTCCCGTTTTATCATCAATTGTAACAGGCTCTAAATTAACAACTGTACCATACTGTACATTTTGAACTTTTCTAGCACTTGATGTCGTATAAGCATCACCATATGGGTTTTGTGCACAAGCTGTAACTCCTAATGACAAACATACTAAAACAGCTATACCTACTTTTTTCATAATAATCCTTTCATCTTTATTAAAAATTAAAACTTTAAATAAGAATTTAAAAATTCTTATTTCATTATTAACATAAATTTTTTACTTAAAAAAATAATAATCAGTCCCACACATAAAATATACAATTTCAACAAGGGTAATGTAAATCAAAAAGAACATTTAAATAAAAAAAATAATATTATTAAAACCTGCATCAAAAAAAAACATATTCACACTATAAAATCAATCTTAGTAATAAAATGCCACAGTTAATATGCTCTTGACTAAAAGTATAACTGAATAGCTTTTCTACAAAATGATTAATGTATAACTAGTTCTTTTTTTGTAATAAAAAAATAAAGAGTCTTATTTTTGGTATGGTTCATAATTTTATTGTTTCTAAAATTGCTAAATGCACTAATAATGTGACGAAATTTTCATCGTTTTTCATTTATCAAAAAACATTATAATAAATTCGATCTACTGTATAGTACCTGAATTATTAAAGGATATTCTTTGGGGTAACCAAAACAACCAACTTTTATTGTGATTCAATTGAATATTTAAAATGTTGTATGCTACATTACCTATAATATTTTTTTCCGGTACAAATCCAAAAAACCGACTATCGTAACTATTATCTCTATTATCACCCATTACAAAATAATGCTTTTCAGGAATAACCCATACATTTTCTGGTGTGTTTTTTTGCTGGAAAGTATCTCCCACAAGATTGCTCGTTAACATATCATTGTTAAGAATCTTAAAACTTTTACCATCTAATTTTTGTTTATACTCAATTAAGTTATTTTCCATATATTCTGCTTTTTGTTTAGTCATTGAAGTATAATTTTTCTCTATTTTTTCCCAGTTTGGGCATAAGCCTTCATAACATTTTTTCTTTATATATAGCTCTTTATCTTGATATTTTAATGTATCTCCGGGCAACCCAATAATACGGTTTACTTGGTTTATAGGATTATTAGTATTCCCTTTAAACGCAATCACATCACCTCGTTTAGGGCTAGACAGTGAAACTAATTTTATTGATGTTAAAGGAATATTAATTCGATATGCCATTTTATTCACTAAAGTCACGTCACCAGAATTTAAAGTTTTGCTCATACTATTGGTAACAATTATAAAGGGTTCAATGATAAATAATTTTACAAATGTGAAAACTAATAGGAAAGGTAGCCATTTTGAGAACTCAGCAAGTACCCTTGAGTGATAAAGAATATAAATAAAGCGTGATACGTTATTATCTCGCTTTATTAATGCATAAAATCTACTGTAGGAAATATGCGTAAATATATAGCACATTAAAGAAATTAAAGTTAAAACAACGAGAAATATATTCATGTATAAATCTTCATCTAAAGCACCCTTGGCTATATATAATATTAGTCTAAAAGCCCTATGCGGTTAAATCTAACATCAGAGGGTATCCATGAGTCCTTTTTGAAATCAAAGCTAATCCATATAAAGGTCGCTTTACCAATTAGATCTTGCTCAGACAAAAAGCCCCAATATCGGCTATCTTTGCTATTGTCTCGATTATCTCCCATCGCAAAATAGTGTCCCTTTGGAACGACCCAAGTATCATAAGGCTCATTTTTTTGATGATAAATAGGTGGGTAATACTCTGCAATATTTGGAGGTAAATTGGGTGTAATTAAAATATGATGAGCAACTTGACCCAGTTGCTCTTTGTATTCATCCATAGGTTGATTGTTAATTTCACTAATATAAGAACTTTGCTTCAAGAATGTTTTCGGTACTGCTTCAAGTTTATTATTACAGGTTTTATCTGCTGAGTGACACGCTTTTTTAATGTAAAGTTGATGATCTTTATAAACAATGGTGTCGCCAGGCAAACCAATAATTCTTTTAATCAGATTAATTTTAGGATTACTTGGATCGGTAAATACAGCGATATCCCCTCGATGAGGCTCTCCAGTTGGAATGATTTTATGATGAAAAACGGGATCATATATGCCATAAGAAAACTTTTGCACGAGAATGAAGTCACCAGGAAGTAACGTTGGCATCATAGAACGTGAGGGAATTTGGAAAGGCTCAAATACAAAACTTCGAATGAACCAGACAATGAACAAGACTGTAAAAAGAGATGCTAAAAACTCACTGGTTGTTTGTTTCTTTTTTTGAGGCTTTGCTTCCGATACGTTAGATTCAGCTAATACAGCCATTTTTTTCTTTTTACGCTCACGAAGCCAAAAAACAAAACAGACAAAAGTAAGTATTGTTAACCCAGCAGAAAACAAATCTGCCGTATTAAAGTTTAACATAAAATTTATTCTCCAGGTTTTTCAAAATTGAGTTGATTTAAGAGATTGGTTTTACCTAAGCTTGACCATTTTTTTGTGCCCAAACACCAAAGAAAACGAAAACACCAACGACAACTAAAAACATCCATTCTGTTGGGATACTTCCCAATTGATATTCAACCCAAGGTGAGAGTTTTATGATGACAAGACCAAAAACAAAGGCATTCACAATAATAAAAACGAATGTTCTTAAAATAAAGTTTTGAGCGCCCAGTTTTTTCTTAATGAATTTATTAATATCAGCACCAAAAATAACTAAGAGGCATGCAACCATACCTGCGGATATATCATGAAGCCACGGAGTTAAATAGGAGCCCATATTAGATAAAAATGATATTATTGTATTCATATAACATCCTTGTTGAATTGTAAGCTAAAATAAAACTATATTAATAATTTTCTAAAGTGTAATATAAATAAATGTATTTTCATAGTATGATTTAAAAAATGAAACAATGTGAAAATTGTGAAAGTTATTTACCCATAAAATCTTTGAAGCTTTCAAAAAACCTGACATATGTATGTCCCTTTTGTGAATCTGATTTTCGTCAAAAGGTGTCCGTAAAGAAAATACGTTATGGACTTTTTTTTATTTTCATAATGCTTAATACTATTTTTATACCAGTACTTTTTTAATGATGAAAAAAATAATTGAATATTCAAAATTAATGATACTTATTGGGAGCGTATTAGTTGGTATTCAACTCCCCTCTCTAGTAAACAACTATAAAAATGCATTAAACTCACATTTTTTGGAATCTCAAAGTACGCTCAATTCTTATCAAAAAGATGCTGATAAATATTTTAACGGTAACTTAAATGATCTTATTTCATATTATCGTTCTTCTAAAGATAGGGTGTTTTCCTCTGGTGGTGAAACCATTGTAAACTTATATAATAGATATAATAACCTCAAGAAATATAACGATATTTTGAAAAAAGACAACATCAAAAGCTATTGGATCATATTGAAAAATCCTTTTCCTGAAATTAGACATGAAGTTATCATTAATTATGATTACAAGATAACTTTAACTCCAAGAGCAATCGCAACCGGTTTAGTCATAGGTTTTATCATTGCACTATTTATCGAATTCATTTTGTTTATTTGTATCAGTTTCTGTAAAAGATTCTTTTTCAAATATAATAATAAATTAAATATAACCAAATAATTGACTTTTTTATATGGTAACAGTACTTTGTTATATATTTTAAATTTTGGAATTAAATATTTATGTTAAATTTTAATACGGCAGATTTGTTTTCTGCTGGGTTAACAATACTTACTTTTGTCTGTTTTGTTTTTTGGCTGCGTGAGCGTAAAAAGAAAAAAATGGCTGTATTAGCTGAATCTAACGTATCGGAAGCAAAGCCTCCAAAAAAGAAACAAACAACCAGTGAGTTTTTAGCATCTCTTTTTACAGTCTTATTCATTGTCTGGTTTATTCGAAGTTTTGTATTTGAGCCTTTCCAAATTCCTTCTGGCTCTATGATGCCAACGTTACTTCCTGGTGACTTCATTCTCGTGCAAAAGTTTTCTTATGGCATATATGATCCCGTTTTTCATCAGAAAATAATCCCAACTGGAGAGCCTCATCGAGGGGATATCGCTGTATTTACCGATCCAAGTAATCCTAAAATTAATCTGATTAAAAGAATTATTGGTTTGCCTGGCGACACCATTGTTTATAAAGATCATCAACTTTACATTAAAAAAGCATGTCACTCAGCAGATAAAACCTGTAATAATAAACTTGAAGCAGTGCCGAAAACATTCTTGAAGCAAAGCTCTTATATTAGTGAAATGACCAATGAGCCTATGGATGAATACAAAGAGCAACTGGGTAAAGTTGCCCACCATATTTTAATTACACCCAATTTGCCTCCAAATATTGCTGAGTATTTACCGCCTATTTATCATCAAAAAAATGAGCCTTATGATACCTGGGTCGTTCCAAAGGGACACTATTTTGCGATGGGAGATAATCGAGATAATAGTCTTGATAGTCGCTATTGGGGCTTTTTATCTGAGCAAGAGCTAATTGGTAAAGCGACCTTTATTTGGATCAGCTTTGATTTCAAAAAGGATTCTTGGATACCTTCAGGGGTTAGATTCAATAGAATTGGAACTATTAATTAAACAACAATAGAAAAAATCAAAAAAGCACATATTATTGTGCTTTTTTTTTCAATAGATTAAGCTGAGTTTATTTAGCTGTAATAATTAAATTAGTACTTAAAAATTTAGAGAAAAATTCTCTTTTTCTGAAAACTAAGGACAAAAGTCCTTATTTTGCTAAGTAAAATAAGTTAACTTTCTAAAGAATCAGTTCCTTGATATATAAATTTCAATAAATGAGCAAAAAAAATCAAGTATTATTTCTTTAAAAAAGTTATACTTCTCCTTTAAATTTTTTAATAAAATGGCCAGGCAACCATTATCCTAAATTATTTATTCTCGTTTATTGACATTAACGTTACGTAAAGCATTATCATGCTCAAAATTTTTTAAATCAACAAAAGAAAGAAAAGAGAAAGGAATATCTATGTTTAAAACGTCTTTTAAAAAGAAATATATTATTCTTTTTGTGTTACTTTTAAGTGTATTTTTCATATACCAATATTTTATTAAAAGCTCTGCACCCAAAGCACCAAAGTTCCCGGCACAGCCTGTAACAGTAATGTCCGCCTCTCAAAAAGTATTTCCTTTAAGCATAGATGCTCAAGGTATAGTTATTTCAGGACAAAACTTAATGCTTACATCTAAAACATCTGGCACTATTAAAAAGATTTATGTCAAGCCTGGACAATATGTAAAAAAAGGTGATCTTTTAGTTCAAATCGATGACTCTAAAGAGATAGAAGCTTTACAAAATCGAGAACAAGCCTTTCAGACAGCGAATAAAAATTATAATAGATATGAAAAACTAGTAAAATCTGGTGTTGTTTCACTTTCTGATGTTGAAGACAAGCTAGATAAATATAAAGACACTATATCTTTGTTAGCAGAAGCTAAGAAAGATCTTCAAGATACAAAGATAATCGCTCCTTTTAGTGGTCAGATTGGATTAATCGCAAATACAAAAACTACCAATAACAACAATGATACTATTTTAACAGAAGGCTCTTACGTAGAAGTAAATAGTGAGATTGTATCTCTTTCCAATAATCAAGAACAATTTATTGAATATTCTATACCTCAAAAATATCGTCAAGATCTATTTATAGGCCAAAAAGTATCTTTTGAAGACTCCAATGGACATAAAATAAACTCAAAAGTGTCTTATATTTCGCCTAACATTTCACCTGATACCAACGCATATAAGCTTAGGGCTCCAATCCCTCAACAAGATAATGCAAAGTTTGTAACAGGCATGTATGTTGATGCAGAACAATTATTAAATCCAAATTATAAATCATTTTACATACCGGCTCTGAGTTTGGTAACAGCCTTAACGGGTAATTATGTTTATGTTGTTGAAAATAATAAAGTAGTTCAAAAGCCCATTACAATTGAATCACAAATTGGCGATACTATATTAATCAAAAGTGGTATAAAAAAAGGTGATTTAATTGTCACAAGCTCAATAGATAGTGTTTCAAACGGCGCAAATGTTCAGGTTATACCTAAAAATGCAAAAGGAGGAAAATAATGAGTCTCTCAGAAATTTGCATTAGAAAGCCCATTTTAGCGAGTGTCATTAGTTTGTCACTCCTCTTGTTGGGCATTTTAGGATTTATGCAACTTCCTTTAATGTATAAACCAGATATTTTCCAACCTTCAGTTCAAATCACTGTTAATTTATCTGGAGCTAGCCCTAATTTAATCGCTAATTCGATTACAACACCACTAGAAACCAACTTGCAAAGTGTTGAGCATGTCGCTCATATGAGCTCTTCATCGCAGTCAGGTACATCAACAATTACTTTAGATTTTGAGACAGGTATCACTAGAGATGAGTTTTCACAATCTCTCTCAGAAATTCAGGCACAAATATCATCTGCCAATTTACCTAATGATGCTGATAGCCCTCAAATTACTATTGCTCAACCTGGAAGTCAGGGACCAAATGCTAGTATGTATATAGCTCTCATTACAGTCCCCAAAGATATGAATTACTACGAATTTGTATCACAAATATATAACCAAACTTTTCGTCCCCAAATTCAGCAGCTAGAGGGTTCTGGTCAGAATCAGATGTATCCTATCGCTCCTGATGTTTTAATCCAATTAAATCAAACACAACTTAATAACTATAACCTGAGTCCGCAAGATGTCAAAAGCATAATAGAGTCAGCTACAAAAGATATTAATTTAGGCTCTGTAGTTAATAAATCAACAACCATTCAACTCACATTTAAACAAGCTGCTACAGATAACCTTGATAAAATTAAAAATCTAATTATAACAACTCGTGACAATACTAATATTTATCTAAAAGATATCGCTCAAGTTAATATAGGTTTCTATAAAAATGATGAAGCCTATATCTTTGCTAACGGCCAGAGATCTGTTTTATGGATGTTATCCCCATCATTAAATGCTAGCCCTATTGAGTGGGGAAAGCGAGTACAAAAAGAGTTTAATAAAGTAAGATCGGAGTTACCCAGTGGCTCTAAATTAATCATAATGAAGAATACAGTTAAGGCTTTTCAACACAGCTTAAATGAAGTGTTCGAAACAATAATAATAACTATTATAGCAGTAGCACTTGTCACATTATTATTTATTGGTCAATTTAAATTATCTTTAATTCCAACGGTTACGATCCCTATATGCTTACTCGGAGCGTGTATGGTTCTTTATATGCTTGGTTACTCTCTTAATATATACTCTTTACTTGCATTTGTTTTAGCGATTGGTCTTGTTGTTGACGATGCGATTATAGTATTAGAAAATGCGCAAAGATATCAAACTTCTGGAAAATCAGTTATTGAAACAACAATTGAAAGTCTTAAAACGATCAATTTTTCAATTTGGGGAATGACAATCGTGGTTGCTGCTATTTTTGTGCCATTGTTTTTTGTGCCCAAATCAGAACAAGCTGTTTATATGCAACAATTCGCAATAACACTGAGTATCTCTATTTTAATATCTGGATTAGTTGCCATAACGCTCTCACCAGCAATGTGTGCTATTTTATTAAAAAATAACAAACACTCTAAATTCGAGCAAAAATTAGACTCGTTTTTTGATAGACTAACGACACAATATCAAAACATTTTAACATGGACCATTAAAAACAAATGGGTCCCTATTGCAATATTTATTGGATTAGTTGCCTCTTCACCACTTATATTTAGTAAACTTCCATCTGTCGCGGAGCCGGCAGAATATGATGGAACTATTGTCGGAATCATGCAAGCACCTGAAGGTACGGCACTACTCAAAACAAAGGAGTTAACGCAGCCTTTAATAAAAATACTAAATGATAATAAATATATTGAAAAAACGGCCTCTATATCGGCTCAGCCAATATTAGGAACAAATGGAATTATATTATTTGGCCAAATGTACAGTAAATATCTAAACCCACAAGGTCAATTTCTAGATATTGCCAAAGGTCTAACTGGTGAAATGATAATGAAAAAACCATTGGCTTTATCAAGTGCATTCGTATTTCCCGCTAATATAAATCAACCTCCAGGCAATCCCGATAATTCCTTGAGTTTTAATTTATCTGGTAGTTCAGTCACAAATCTTGTTAAACAAGCTAACGTAATTGTTGAAAGGCTCAAAAACAATCCTAATGTATTAGATGCAAAGCTTGGTGCTAAATTTAATAATCAGGAATATCAAATACAAATAAATTATAATGAAGCTGCTAGATTAAAAGTTGCTCCTGCTGCAATTATTGATGCTTTAAATACTAATGTAGGGCGCACCAAATTATCCAATCAATATTTTTTTGATGGAAATGCCTATAACATATTTATAGGGCCTAACGAAGATAAATTAAAGGATTTAAGTATCTTAAAGTCCATCTATGTCAAAAATGAAAATAATGCATCCGTTAGGCTGAGTCAACTAGTAAATATTAAAAGGGCTAATTCATTAAAAATGATTAGTAAAGAAAGTGGTTCAGAATATATTTCTATTAATGTGACGCCAAAAACTGGTTTACCTTTGAGTGAATTGATAAAAAGTGTTACATCAGTTGCAAATAGCACCTTACCCAAGGGTTATAACCTTCAACCTGATTATCTTCTTCAAAAATTACAAAATGAAAATAACACCACTATCTATATATCTATAGCTTGTATTATTTTTATATATCTGATTCTTGCTGCACTATTTAATAGCTATAAAGATCCATTTATTATTCTTTTAACAGTCCCCTTAAGTGTTATTTGCGCATTATGGGGAATGCTATTTATTATGAAAACACCAAATTTTCAACCAACCCTAGATCTATTTAGTATTATTGGGATACTTACTCTAGCAGGGTTAATATCTAAGCATGGAATACTGATTACAAAGTTTGCAAACAGTCTATTGGATGAGTCTAAATCAGTTACTGAGGCTGTCACAAAAGCAGCAACTGTGAGATTAAGGCCAATTCTTATGACTACTGCAACAATGATACTCGGTGCAATCCCATTATTCTTTAGTACAGGTATTTCAGAAAATTCTCATAAAGAAATCGCTTGTATTATTGTTATCGGCTTAACTTTAGGAACTATTTTTTCACTATTTATAGTCCCCATTGCCTATTGCTTATTCAAAAGAAAGTAAGTCAATCCATTAATATATGAAAGGAACCTTTTGGGTTCCTTTTTATTATATAAATCAATGGATTCTCTAGATTTTTTCTAAGGCCTCAAAAATTTCTTTCCCATGTATCTTTATAGCATTATGCTCATATGATGAATGAACGATTTGGGTTAAATTAGCAATATGTTGAATGGTTTGTTGTGACAGTTCATAGTCTACATACATATCCTCTTTGTAAACAAATGCTGCAACAGGTACTTTGTTATTTTTTAATTGATTAATATCATAAAGATGTTTCCAATTATTTTTTTGAGCTATTTGATTCCCTACACCTTCAAAATGTTTCAACATCTTCATTTGGGAAAGCATCCAAGGGAATACCATTTCACCTGTAAAATAAAATGGCGAGCCAACTTTAAAATTAAATTCTTCGAGTGAATTTCGAACAGACTCTGCGGACCAATTTGAAGCAAAGCCCTCACAATAGATAGCTTCATGTAAAATGATATATAAAGGATTTGTTTGAAAGACCTGAATGGATAACATTTCATTTAAAAAAGCATCGGAAAGCAAAGAATTCGCTCTTAGGTAATTATAACCATCGTCTATTATTTCATGCAGCTTTTGAGCGCCACCTTCTTGTCCCAGATACATGCCAGCAATTTGAAACTGCTCTACTGTAAATAGTTGACCGTTAGGAAGCTTCACCTCATTATTTTGTATGAAATTAGCAATACACTGTACCTTCTTCTGTAAATCAGGGTATTTGTTAAAAAATTGTTTGTTTTTTTCTTTCGTTTTTTTAAAAGTAGCTCTATACACATCATCTGGATGAATATCAATGGGTGGTATGCCACCGGTCACAAATGCTTTAATAATTGAATCTGGATAGTGAGATAAGTAAGTCATGATGCAAAAGCCGCCAAAACTTTGCCCTAATAGTGCCCACTGTTTAACATTTAATTTTTCTCTGATTGCTTCTAAATCTCTGACAATTGAATCTGCCCTAAAGTTAGAAAGAAATGCAAGTTGTTTATTTGTATCAATTTTTTGTATGAGCTTATTCGTTATAGGATAACTTTTACCTGTGCCTCTTTGATCAAATAATAAAACCTTGTAAGATTTTAATGCTATATCTAACCAACCAGATATGTTTTCTATCTGCGGCCGTTCAAATCCAGGTCCGCCTTGTATATACACAAGGTAAGGTAAATTATTTTCTTTATTATCTTTGTAAGTTATTTCTTCTAAATGAATATCAATATTTTGTGAGTTTTGATCTGAGTAGTCCAAAGGAACTGATATCGAAAAATGATTGATATGATAGGATTGATTTTTTACAGAAGTGTTCATAAAAGTATTTTCAATGCAATTTTTCATATTTCCATTGTATACAAGAGCATGTTAATTTGGAACCAGACAAAATTACTATTTGACTTTTATCTTATCAATTTTAATTAAATGTTATTATCTGACCTAATTTAAATATCAAGCCATGAAAATAAGATAATAATTGAGCGAATTAAAAGATGATTTTCACTGCTTTTATTAATGAGGAAAAATCACCTTTCATTCTAATTTGAAATGAATTCATCCATTTAAATCAAATCTATTAATGAAGTTAACAAATATTTGATCTTTATAGCTCAATAACAGAACGAATACTCTTACCTTCATGCATAAGATCAAAAGCTTTATTTATATCTTCCAGTGGCATCTTATGAGTAATAAAATCGTTTAACTTAAATTCACCATTCATGTATTGCTCGACAATACCAGGTAATTCAGAACGTCCTTTAACTCCACCAAAGGCAGACCCTCTCCAAACACGCCCTGTTACTAATTGAAATGGTCTAGTTGAAATTTCTTCTCCAGCGCCTGCTACACCAATTACAACTGATTCTCCCCATCCCTTATGACAACATTCTAAGGCTGATCGCATAACATCAACATTTCCAATACATTCAAAAGAAAAATCAACACCACCATCAGTTAACTCAACAATTACATCCTGAATGGGTTTATCATAATTTTTAGGATTTATACAATCTGTTGCACCTAACTTTTTAGCCAGCTCGTATTTACTTTCATTAATATCTACACCAATGATACGACTTGCCCCAGCCATAGTTGCGCCAATGATAGCGGATAATCCAATGCCTCCCAAACCAAAAATTGCAACTGTATCTCCTTTTTGAACTTTAGCTGTTTTGAGAACAGCCCCCATCCCAGTCGTGACTCCACAACCTAAAAGACAAACTTCATCTAAAGGTGCTTTTGGATTAACTTTCGCTAAAGATATTTCAGGCAAAACTGTATACTCTGAAAAAGTCGAGCAACCCATATAGTGGTATATTGGTTGACCATCTTTATAAAATCGTGTAGTTCCATCAGGCATTAAACCTTTACCTTGAGTTTCTCTTATTTGCTGACATAGATTTGTTTTACCGGAAAGACAAAATTTACATTTTCCACACTCAGGTGTATAAAGAGGAATGACGTGATCGCCTACCTCTACACTTGTTACGCCTTCACCAACCATCTCAACAATCCCACCACCTTCGTGACCTAGAATTGAAGGGAAAATTCCTTCAGGATCTGCACCCGACAAAGTAAAAGCATCTGTATGACATACACCTGAAGCGACTATTTTAATTAAAACTTCTCCTTTTCGAGGTAACATAACATCAACTTCTTCAACTGAAAGCTTTTCATTAGGACCCCAAGCAATTGCTGCTTTTGATTTAATAAACTTATCTGACATAACAATTCTCACATTTTGTTTTTATATAATTTCTATAATATTTAATTAACAAATCATGCTAATATCTAATTTGTTCAAATACTATTAGAATATTTGGTTTTTTATATAATTTGTATAATCTATATTATATTTAATTAACGATACATGTTAATATCTATTTTATAAAAAGACTATTACATTATGGTAATAATATGAGCTTTGATGGAATTACTGAATTTGTTGCGGTAGCAGATTGCCTCAGCTTCACAAAAGCAGCTAAAGAGCTAAATGTCTCTGCTGCACATGTTAGCAGAAAAATTCATTTTCTTGAAAGTAAACTCAAAGTAAAGCTTTTTTATCGTTCAACAAGGAAAGTTTCTCTTACAACAGAAGGTAGCCTTTTCTATAAACATGCAAGCCAGTTAGTTACAAATTTAGAAAATGCTGAAAATGAGATTTTTAATTTAAATAATACGCCTAAAGGATTAATAAAGATCACTGCGCCTGTAACGCTAGGAGAGGAATATATCCTTCCCATGCTAAATAACTTCATAAAAGAAAATTCTGATATGCAATCAAAGGCTTATTTAACAAATAATAACATTGATATCATTTCAGAAGGATATGATTTGGCTATTAGGATTGGCAAATTACCTGATTCAAATTTGATTGCAATCAAGATAGGATCTCGAGCAAACTATGTCTGTGCTTCTCCCAATTATTTAAAGAAATTTGGCCACCCTGTTCATTTTCAAGATATTAAAAAACACAAATGCTTACAATCTAATGTTAATTTGAATTACTGGCTTTTCTATGAAAATAGACAAGAACAAAAGGTAAAACTTCATTCTCATATCATCTATAACAGCGGTAAAGCTATTTTAGATGCAGCCATTAAAGGACTTGGTTTGTGTCGTTTGCCTAGTTATTATCTGAATGAATACATTCATAAACATAAACTCATCCGTGTCTTAAAGCAATATGAAACGCCCAGTGAAACAATCTGGGCGCTTTATCCAAATCGAACAAATTTGCCTATAAAAGTCTCAAAATTTGTAAGCTATTTGAAAGTAAACTTCAAACAGCTAGACGTCATTACTCAATAAAAACTTTATTTAACTTCAGAAAGTTTACTAATTTCATCTATATTAGAAAATATCTTTGCCATTAAGTTATCATTTAAATGATTACTACAGGAAATTTTCTGTTCAAAAGATTCAGACATCATCATATCTATAACCTCAGATATATGCTCTACAGGATAGACAAAAAATTGTTTATTTTTTACTGCTTGTCGAACGTCTTCATTTAACATCAAATTATGTTGGTTTGATTTTGGTATAATGACTCCATGTTTTCGACCAGTATTTTTAATATGACAGGCGTTATAAAAACCTTCAATTTTTTCATTTACACCACCTATAGCCTGAACGTAGCCAAATTGATTCATTGAACCTGTTAAGGCAATATCCTGACGTAGCGGAATATTGGAAAAGCTCGATAATATCGCACAACACTCAGCAATAGAGGCACTATCCCCATCAACGCCATAATAAGACTGTTCAAATGCCAGCGATGTTTTAAGTGGGACTTTTTTATTTTTTCCAAATAAAGAGTTAATAAACGCGGTTAAAATCATTACCCCTTTAGAGTGGATATTACCACCTAACTCTACGTCTCTTTCGATATCTATTATTTCACCTTCACCAAAAGAAATAGTTGCTGTTATTCTACTTGGTGCTCCGACAGAAAAGTTGGGTGTGCTCATCACCGATAGAGCATTAACCTGCCCTACTTTATAACCTTCTAAATCCAATAAAGTAATTTCTTTTTTGATATTGTTTAATATTTCATCTTTTATTTTACTTGCTCTCAACTCTTGGCTTTTTAATGCCATTAAAACATGGCTTTCAGAAATAATATTCGCCTTTTCTGTTTGTGCCCAATAGTTGACTTCTCTTAATAAGCTAGCAATTTCCGCAGAGTGGAGCGAAAGTTTGTTTTGATCTCCTGTTTTTCTAGCACTATGCTCAATTATTTTTTTGATGGCTGATTGATCGCAATCTAATAACTGATTATCTTTTACAATACTCGATATAAATTGAGCATATTTATATTCATTATTGATGTTTCGGTCCATTTCATCTTCAAAATCGGCCATAACTTGAAATAATTCATGAAATTCAGGATCATATTGCTGTAGTAAATTATATGTTTGATAATCACCAAATAAAATAATCTTTACATTTAAAGGGATCGCTTCAGGATCAAGAGATACAGTGCCTGTTAGAGTGACTTCTCTTTCTAGCGAACTAAAATTTAGAGACTTTGTTCTCAGTGAACGTTTTATCCCATCCCACACGTATGGTCTCTCGAGGACTTTATTAGCATCCATCAACAATACGCCACCATTGGCTTTGTGAAGGTTACCCGCCTGAATTAATGTAAAGTCGGTAAAAACAGTACCCTTAAAAGTAGAGTTTTCAATATAACCAAATAAACTATGATAATGTGGGTTATCTTCAATAATAATAGGGTAATGCTCTTTTTGATTGGCAACAAGCAAGTTTACTTGATATCTCCTCGGGATCTTTTGCTCTACCACATCATTCACAGAATCTGTCAATTGAGGTGACTCTGAGGTAAACAAATCGAGATTCTTGACGATATCATCCTTCATCTCTTCTAGATATTTTATAACATCCTTTTGATTGGTATATTTTTTTTCATAATCTATGAAATATTTATCCAAAACGGCTTTAGTAATTTCAATATCTAATTCATTAATTTTATTAGAGTACTTTTCTTCATGCTCAGTTAATGATCTTATGAGAGATCTAAGTTCTCCTTCGAGCTGGGTAATCACCTCATCGAAGCTATTTTTTTCTGCCTCACTCAATAACTCAAAGGTCTCTTCTGTATGAGGTTTATCTCCATTTAATGCTGTAAATTGATAATCACCAGATTGCGTGAGTTTTAATTCAATGTTTTGTTTTTTGGCCTTAATTTTTATTTTATTAACTTCTGTTTCTTGTTTAGAGTTAAGTTCAATTTTTAATTTATCAACTCTTGATAAATATAATTCATTTTCAAAAGCCAAAGGGATGGATTTAACTAACTTGATCATTAAATCCTGAATATCTGTTTTAAAAGGTTGCCCTTTACCTATTGGCAAACTTAAAGCTAAAGGCGATCGCATATTTTTAAAATTGGCTATGTAACACCAATCAAAACGTTCTTGTTTATTTTCATGGTGATTTTTGAGATACCTCATTACCATGGTTCTTTTACCTAAGCCATTTCTTCCTACGGCATAGATATTATAACCCTTTTCTCTTATTGACATAGCAAATGATACGGCTTGCTTTGCTCTATCTTGCCCAATTATTTCATTAAGAGGTTTAATATCTTTAGTTGATTGAAAGCTCCATTCAGAAGAATTTGCTTCTTTGTACAACTCGTCTAGTTTCAGGGGGTGTAAATCCATATTTGCCTCTCCTTAGAAAACTTTGTTAATCCCATCATACAAAATATGATCAAGTTATTTGGAAGTTGATACTTAAAGTTTAATTAACGTCTCATATTTCAATATCAAATGGCTACAATTTATCCACCACCCACTCTTGCTGAATAAGAATTTGATCGTTTTCTTTAATAATACCCTTAAATAATCTATTGGAGCCGACCTCTCCCACTCCTTTTGGAGTTCCTGTCATAATAACATCACCATTTTCGAGACGCATAAATGAATTTATTTCTTTCAAAATTTCATTTGGATGATATATCATTTCTTCAATATGACCTTTTTGAACTAAGGAGTTATCAATATATAATTCGATATTTAATTCATTTAGGTTCTTAAAGGGAACAAATTTTGAAAATACAGCTGCTCCATCAAACGCTTTGGCTCTTTCCCAGGGTAACCCATCTTTTTTAGGTGTGATTGTAGATTTCTTTTTGTTAAATCCAGTCCAAAAGCAACAGAACTTAACTTACCGGAATTCACTAAAAAACATATTTCACTTTCAAAATGAAGTAGTTCATTATTGTGTGTGCTCATTAACCTATCAGAAATAGAGGAATTGGGTTTAAGAAAAAACATACAACTTTGAGGTTGGGTATTATTTAATTCCTTAGTATGCTCTGAATAATTTCTTCCGACACAAACAATTTTTGATGGTGTTTCATACCCTTGTTGATGTTTAATTTTATTCATGTTTTCGTTTTCCTTTCTAATAAACTTATAAAAATTTTTAGTTCAACTTACTTAAACTCTTATATTACACTTTTAATTAAATTTTAAAATTAAAAAAATATTTGGGGTTTTAAGATATTGGTTTATATAATTATCAGGTAGATTAATATGATACAGGAAATAAATAAATTACTTTCACTTAGTTCATTGGAATGGCTTGGGGTGATAAATAATAACTTCGCATGAAAGAAAACAAATGAACTTGTACTGAGATATTTAAAAAATTACCTCCAAAAGAACTTTTTTCAGTTACAACATTTTATACAAATAAATTTTATCAAATGCAGTTACAAGTAAGAGTTTATTGTCTGAACCACCAAAAGCTATATTACTTACATGCTTGGCTTTAATTTTAATAAAATCTAATTTCTGTCCTTTTTTGTTAAAAATTCTCACACCTCCTGTTGTGGCAGCAAAAAGATTATCATGTGCGTCAATTGCAATACCATCTACAAATGGTTTAGAGCCCTTAGAACCAGTTACTTGAACGAATTTTAATTTATTTGTAACTTTCTTTCCATGAATATCAAATTGATAGACCCATCCATTTGATGAATCCGCAACATATAATTTTGATTCATCCAATGAAAAAGCGATACCATTAGGAATTTTTAATTCACTCGTAACTAAGCTTAAATTCCCATTTTTATAACGATATACGCCATTAAAGCCTTGTTCTGATTTTGCTTTTTTAGGACCATACCCCTGAATGCCAAATGGAGGATCCGTAAACCATATGCTACCATCACTTTTAATCGCCAAGTCATTGGGACTATTAAGTAACTTCCCATTAAATAAAGATGCAACTATTATTTTTTTTCCACCTTCATTTTGATATGATAGTTTGCGATCATGACGTGCAGACCAAAGATTTCTTTGCTTATCAAAATCAAGTCCATTCGCATATCCTGAATTTTCATCATAAATACTTAACTTTTTAGTCTTCGGATTTAAAGCATATATTTTATTATTTGGAATATCTGAAAATAAAAAGCGTTTATTTTTTTTGTCCCATACAGGCCCTTCAACAAAACCAAAATTTCCATTTATGATTGTTGGGTTTTGGTGTACAAAAGATTTAGCAAACAGGAAATTTGAAAATAAAGAAACAAAAAAACAAAACACAACATACATAAGAGATTTAAGCATAATTAAACTCCCAAAACGTTTCCAAAATTACACAAATAATCTTGAAATCATTTCCGGTTCGAGCTCTTCCCCCTCAAGATTTAAATTCCAATTTAACCCAACTAATGTTTCATCTTCTGTAAAAGTTACCATCCAGTCTTGAAGAAACATATCTAAAGGTATTGATTGTGGAGAAAAATCTGACCACTCCTCAACACAATGTTCAAGCGCCATTTTTTCACTGGACCAGAAAGGCATTACTTCGGCATTTTCATACTGAATCGAATCTATAATTAACCATTCTTCTTCTGGACTACATAATCCCCAAACTAATTTAGTTTCCGAGGTTTCTTGAACAAATAAATCCAAATTTCTATCAAGGTCTGTAGTTAATGTTGTCATTTTTTTTCTCTCTAAATTAAATCATTTTAAAATCATTTATAACTTGATCAATCAACTTTATTTGCATCTTTGAGTTACTATCATAATTTGAATAAAGTGGATTCAATCTGTCATTATGAATCGGCTTCCATCCCGAAGTCGAATGCATAAAAAAGTTTGCAAATTTAACGGATATACTAAGAAACCCTGCTAATACTGTATCTAAATAAGTTTGAAAAATAAATGAGTGCGTTGATTTTTGTGTCAAATTAACTTTATCTTCAATATAAATCCAAATTGTTTTTTTTAAAGGTAAAGGTAATTTATTTAAAGTTAAAATTTGACTACTTGAGACTCTCACTCTCTTATAGTTCCTTTCTCTTAAATCAAAAAAATGCAAGTGTTCTTCAGAAACTGGAATTAAAACACCGTTACAAGTCCCTTCACCTTTGTGAGCCACTAAAGGTGATATTCCTGCTTTTGAATAACTCAGCTCACTCCAAGAGCGAATAAAACCATCAACAATCACTGGAATTGCATCTTCGACTTTATATGTGAAGGACCGCGAAAATTGATTTACTAGGCTCCCATAAGCAAAAATATACAATAAAAAATTCTCTTGTAGTCACATTACATTGTAATATTAGACTTTACTTAAAATTCTGCAAATAAAATCTACCATGTAAATTAATATTTAATAGCTGATTGTAAGGTACTTTCTTCTTTATTTATTTTAATTAAAAATGAACTCAGTAAACTAACAAATGCTATTGAAGCAGCTATCAGAAAAACTTCTTTTATACTTGACATCCAAACATAACCTAAAGCAAATGGCAAAAAAACAGCCGCTATATGATTGATAGTAAACGTCACACTACTAGATGAGGTTAGATCCTCATATGATGCAATTTTTTTAAAATAGCCATTAAGAGCTAAAGATAATGCAAACACTAAATTATCTAAAACATATAGAAAACTAGCAACTGTACCTGATGAATTATAAGCATATGCTATAAATATGATGACCAATAAAAAATATTCAATGTGTAATGCTTTTTTTTCACCAAATACATCAATGACTTTACCAATATATGGGGCAATAAACATAGTCATTAGTTGTGTAATCATAAATAAAATAGCCATATGTGTTACGCTAAAATTAAATTTTGCAACCAATAATAAGGAAGCAAAAACAACAAAAATTTGTCGTCGTGCACCACTTAAAAATTGAAGCCAATAAAAAAGTGAATATTCTCTTTTAATGATAATTTTTTTCTTCTGTTTTTCCCTGCCATTTAAAAATTTTGGGAAAGTAAAGAGATAACAGGCAATTAAAAAAGCAAGAATACCTGAAACAATATATACAACTTTATAACTCAAATGAAAAAAATTAAACATCACTATGATGATAATAAAAGAAATGATCGCAAAAAAAGCACTACTAGAACGCACCTTTCCATTTAGAGCGTTAAAGTTTTCCTTTTCAAAAAACTGATATGCAAGAGAAGAATTTAATACTTGCGCATAATGAAAACCAAATGACATTACAACCGTTGTAAAATAAAAGCCATACACTGTAGGTAAAAATCCAGTTAAGGCGACCCCTAGCCCCATTAAGCTAATTGAAATGAGCATTAGAGATTGTTCTTTTATAAATAACAACCAAAAAAGAATAGTGAAGGCTAGTAATCCAGGTACCTCACGTAAGCTCTGCTGAATACCTATGGTTTGACCATTCATGCCAATAAAATCTACAGCAAAATTATTTAATAAAACTCTCCAACCAGTAAAAGCAAGAGCTGTAGCAGCTGCAGTCCATAGTAAAAAACTCAGCTGATTTTTTTCTTTCAGATATTTTAATATCATTATTTTTCCTTCAATCCAAATTTTTTGTTTTCTTTCAATCTGTTAATAGAATCTTATTTAAAATTTAATCTTTTATTAAGTTTTAATTATTTATTTGATAACCTTTTATTTTAGTTCTCATCTTCGCTCAATATAGTTTCAATTTATTTTCCAAATAATACAATTTGGTATTATTAACAGGTAAAATCTTAATTACTTATATTTTTTATTCAAAATTATTTTTTAATTATTGTTTCTATCAAGGTTTAACTATAGAATCTTTAATTTATACGTTTTAATTTCAGAGATAACCAGATGAGTTCTCTTAAAGAATCTTTAGTGAAAATCAACATATCAAAATTAAAGCTTAGTGATAAAGATCTTGATGAATATTGTACTATACATGAAGTTAAATTTCATGAAACTCTAATGAAATTATCAAATAAAGATAAAAATGATATATTAATGGGTTTTTTCACACAACAAGTTGATACACGCTATAAAACAATCTCGCAACATCAAGCATCAATATCCAAAGTAAATCATATATTTAAGGATATAAATATGCGACTTCAAGACTTAGACACATTTATTTTGGAGTTAAAAATTTGGTTTTTTATTTTGGGATATCAAAAAATCATTTTTGGTTTAGCTTTTGAAAATGCTATTAAATACTCTAAGGTTATAAATCAGACTGATAAACAACTAAACATAAATCATGAGTTATTCCTCGAAGCTTATTATCTTGGGAAGAAATAAGCAAATATGGTACAGAACTTATTCTCTGACAATTTTCAATCAAATTAATTCGATTACTTGACTCAATGCAATGTTTTTTTATTTAATTTATAATTTTATGTTAATATCTTCATAATTCATCGATTTAGGATTAAACATATGACTACTATCCAATGGTTTCCAGGCCATATGCATAAAGCTCAAAAAGAAATCCAAGAAATTCTCCCAAAAATTGACTTGATTATTGAAATTTTAGACGCAAGAATTCCATTCAGTAGCAATAACCCACTCATTTCAGACTTTATAAAAGATAAACCTCTTATAAAAGTTCTAAATAAAAATGACCTAGCTGATAAAAAGAATATAAAACAATGGTGTAACTATTACAATAATGAAAATGTTCAATGTATAGATATGACAACAACTGATAAAATCGGTATTCAAGCATTATGTCCGTTGGCAAAAAAATTGGTTCCTCGAGAAAACTATAACATTAAGCCCATTAAAACGATGATAATGGGTATTCCCAACGTAGGTAAATCAACAATTATAAACTTTTTAGCTGGACGGAATGTTGCTGTTACTGGAAATCAACCTGCTGTTACAAGACAACAGCAACTTATTAATTTAGGTAATGGTATTCACTTACTAGATACTCCTGGTATATTATGGCCTAAAGTTGAAAACAAAAACAGTGGATTTAGGCTTGCTGCAACAGGTGCAATACGTGATACAGCCATCGATTATCAAGAAGTTGCTTTTTTTCTTGTGGATTATTTAAGTGCAAACTACCAAAAGCTATTGCTGACTAGATTTGAACTAATGCCAGAAGACTTTTCAGATCCCATATTAACTCTTGAAGCTATAGGGCGAAAAAGAGGCTGTATTCAATCAAAAGGCCGAGTAAACTTACACAAAGCATCTGAAATTTTAATTCATGATTTCAGAAATGGAAAGTTAGGACAGATCTCATTAGAAACTCCAGAAATGATTGAATCTGAATTAATTGAAACTCAAAAGCTAATTGAAAAACAAAAAGATGAAAAAATAAAGAAAAAGGAACAGAGAAGAAAAAGATACCTCAAAAATAAAAAGTAAAAAATAAATATTGAACACATGAAATAAGGTTGTTTCAACAATTCATTTAATGATACCTTATTAAATAATACATTATGAATGTTTCAAGGAGTCCCAAATATGTTAAGTCCTGCAATTGCTAAGGATGTTATCGACCACGCCATGTTCTTAGGAGCTGATTTTGCAGAATTATTTGTTGAGCAAAGCCGCACTCATTCGATAGAGCTCATTTCAAATGAAATTGATAAAATTAATGGTGGGATTGATTTCGGTATAGGTATTCGACTTTTTTTTGGCACTAAAGTTTTATACGGTTACACAAACAGTACTGACAAAAAAGAACTGTTGAAAATAGTAGATATACTTACTGCTAAAGATCGAAAAAACTTACAGTTAGAAAGCGTATCCTTCAACTTTATGAAAGGCTCTAATCTTCATGAAGTTTCTCAACCTCTTCATCAATCAAATAATCTCGAAAGTAAGTTAAGTTTTTTGCATTTAATGAATCAAAGTGCAAGGTCTGAAAGTAATAAAATCAATCAGTTTATTGGAAGAGTTGCTCAGAAAGAACAAGATATTGAAATTTTTAATTCAACTGGCCTTCATGTCAACGATAATAGGAACTACATCAGACTCGCAGCTACTGCGATAGCTCAGGATGGCGGGCAACAATCCACAGGCTTTGAGGGCCCTGGAGCCATGGCAGGTTGGGAGTTTCATACTCACATTGATCCCAAATATCTAGCTGCTCAGGTATCTAAGCAAGCTCTTATAAAGCTTAATGCTGCAGTTTGTCCTTCAGGCGAGTTGCCTGTAGTAATTGGTAATGGCTTTGGTGGTGTTATTTTCCATGAAGCCTGTGGACATTTGTTGGAAACAACTTCTGTTGCTAAAAAAGCTTCTGTTTTTTATGATAAGTTAGATGAAACTATTGCTAACTCAGTAGTAAATGCCGTCGATGATGGAACAATTGCCAATAAATGGGGCTCTATTAATATCGATGATGAAGGATTAAAATCACAAAAAACACAACTGATAAAAGATGGCGTTCTTACTAGCTTTCTTGTTGATAAAATGGGTGGTATTAAAACTGGATATCAACCTACAGGATCAGGTCGAAGAGAGTCTTACAAATTTGCACCGACCTCTCGGATGAGAAATACTTATATTGAATCGGGTGATAGCTCCTTTGAAGAAATGATATCTTCTGTTGAAAAGGGAATCTATGCAAAAAAAATGGGAGGCGGATCTGTACAACCTGGAACAGGTGAATTTAATTTTTCTGTTCAAGAAGCATATTTAATTGAAAATGGTAAAATATCAAAACCTCTCAAGTCAGCAACGTTAATAAGTACAGGGCCAGAGGTTTTGAAAGAAATTTCTATGGTCGGGTCAGATGTCGAATACTCTGCTGGAATGTGTGGTTCATCAAGTGGAACTGTTCCTGTCACGGTGGGTCAACCATCTCTAAAAGTCAATAAAATTCTTGTCGGTGGAGGTAACGAATAATGGATAAACCTTTAAGTATTGATGATGCTGTAACTTATGTTCTTGATAAAGCAAAAAATTTAAACATTGAGGCAGATATAATTGCAGGTGGTAGTCAAAATTTTTCATTAAAATCAGAAAATAATCAGTTATCTGAGTACAAAGTAACCTCTTCACATTCAATTGGCATTAGGGTTATTAAGGATGAAAAAGTTGCAACTTCATATTCAGAGTCTCTTTTCCCAAAAATGTTAGATGAAATGCTTTCCCAAGCCTCCGAAAGCGCTGAATATTCAAAAATTGACTCATATCAGAAACTCAATAATCAAACTTCCCATATTGTAACGCCCAAGGAAGAGATTTATCAAAATGACCATACTACTACGGATGAAAAGATTAATTTGGCATTATTTTTAGAAGACGAAATGCTATCTAAAGAATATTGCAAATCCGCACCGTATAACGGTTATTCAAATTCAACCTCCAACATGATTTATGCAAACACATACGGTGCATGGTGTTCACACCTTGAGAAATCTTTTAGTTGTTATACGTCTGCACTCTTAGAGCATAATTCAAAACAATCTATGTTCGTTGGTGTGAGTACTGGCAGAAACTTTAAAGAGCTCGATCCTAGCTTCTGTATTGATCATGCTTATGGTATGGCAAAAGACTTACTTGAGGGAACATCAATTCAAACTGGCCATTATTCTGTTATTTTTGATAATTCAAGCCTAAATCAATTGTTTGGTGCGTTTGGAATGTGTTTTTCGGGTGAATCAGCAATGAAAGGCGTCAACCCATGGAAAGAAAAAATTGAAACAACTGTTGCATCAGATTTATTATCAATTTCAGATATTTCATATATTAAAGGTGGAAATGCAATTAAATCTTTCGATGATGAAGGATTTGCATCAACAGATACAAAGCTTATCGAAAATGGTATATTAAATACCTTTCTTCATAACAGTAAAACATCTAAGTTTTTTAATGTGAAAAATACTTTTAACGCAGCAAGATCATCTAAAGGTGGTCTTTCAGTTGGTGGACAACATATGTTAATTGAGGCAGGTAAAACTACAAAACAAGATATTTGTTCAGGTAAATATTTAGAAATTGTTGAGTTACAAGGAGTCCACTCTGGAGCTGATGCGGTGAGTGGTGATTTTTCCTTTGGTGCGTCAGGATTTCTATGCCAAGATGGGAAACGTTTAACACCAGTTAGAGGAATAACAGTTGCCGGTAACTTTTATAAAATGATTCAATCAATAGAAGCAGTTGGCAATGAGTTAGAGTTCAATTACGAAAAGGATTTTTATGCTCCTAAAATTAGGTTTGATCAACTACAAATAGCTGGTGCAGAATAAAATAGATTTGAGTAGTGATGCCGTCCACATTAGTTGAATGGCATCAAATCCTCTTAAAGCTTTCTTTCCAAATAATCTAATCTACTTTCAATATCATAAATTTGTGATTTTATTACTTCTAGCTTGTTTTTTAGGCTTTTTATTTCAATTTCTGGATTATCTGGAAAGTCATTATCTATCGCGATTATATTATCAGAGGATTCATTTAAAAAAGGTTCCTCTGAAAAATTATGCATATATCTTTGCTCCCTTTTTCCAGGTAGCTTAGGAAGCATAACAATCATATTATTTTCTATTTGACTCATGTTAGAGAGGGTTTCTTCAACTTCTGTTAAATTTTTAAATTCATATAATCTTTGAGATCTGTTTTTAATTTCACCTGGTGTTTGTGGGCCTCTAAGAAATAAAACACACAAAATACTACTTTCAGCAGGCGTTGTATTTAAATAACCAAAAGGTGAACTACAAAATCTTTGTCTAAATTTTTTAGCTCGACTAGCATCGTCTATTTGAACCAATTTAAGACTTTCTAATTTTTCAAGCTCATTGTCCAAATCACTTTCTTTTAAATTTAAAACTGGCTCTCTATTACTTTTTTGATTACAAGCATTCAATAGTGAGTTTAAAGTTAGTGGATAATAATCCGGTGTTGTATATTCTTTTTCAATTAAAGAACCAATTATTCTTAATTGTATATTATTTAATTTTTTCATAATAAAATCCATTAGTATACTTATTACAAAGATACCAAAAAATTGAAAAAAGTGAATTGATTAAAAAATAAATTTAATAAGCATATGTGTTTCTTCCATTTTTTTTAGCCTCATATAATTTAATATCAACCAAATTGTAAATGATATTTGAATCTATAATAATGTTAGGGTCTACGCATATTAAACCCTGGCTTAGGGTAAGTCTTTTATCTAAAAATGATTTCTCATGAGATATATTTAGTTTTCTGAAATGCTCTTTTATTCTCTGACACTGATTAATGCCCTGTTCCAAGTTAGTATTTCCAAGGAGAATAATAAACTCTTCACCTCCAAATCTAGCAACAATGTCATCTTTTCTTGAAAACAATAAATTTAATTCGTTTGCAATTTGAGTTAAACACTGATCACCTTTGATGTGCCCATAAAAGTCGTTATATTTTTTAAAGTAGTCTACATCAATCATTATCAACACAAATGTAAGTTGATTTCTTTCATGAATATTTAAAAACTCTACAACTTTATGATTTAAGAATCTTCTGTTAAATAATCCTGTTAATGGATCTTCATTAGCCTGTTTTTGCAAACGGTTATTCATTTCTTCAATTTGTATGTTTTTGTTTTTAAGCTTAGTCCGCATAATAGCGATTCTTTCCATAGCTAAAATTTTTGAAGCTAGGACCGTCCTATTTACGGGCTTTATTAAATAATCATCGCCACCTGCAATAATGGCTTTTTCAATTATATTGGGCTGTTGATAAGAGCTAAGAAAAATAATAGGGATCCAATCTTTAAACTTCCTTCTAATCCATTTAGTCAAATCTATGCCATTTATATCAGGCATATTGATATCCATCAAAATTAAATCTGGCTCAAAATATTCAATTTTTTCTTTTATCTCTATCCCAGAACTTAATAATGAGACTTCATGTCCAATTTTTTTTAATCGTATAGACAGATGTAATCTTTCAAGATAAACATCGTCGATCAATAAAATTTTCATGTTTCCTCAACTTTATATAAAATCAAAATCAATACGTTTTTAAATTAGTAGTTTAAATATCAAACACTCTATTTATATAGCTATGATGAATGTTAATTTATATGTTTTTATAAAAAAATTATGATATGATGCTTAAAATTTTAATTAAGCACATTTTTCATGCTTGATTTTTACTATTTATTATCAAATTATTAATATATGTTTTTTGTCTTTTGAATTATATTTGGGATATTTCGTGAAGCAGGTTATAGTATTTTTTTTAGTCTTATTAATTTCATTTTCTTCGTTCTCAGCTACAAAAGGTTCACTAACTCCCATTCAAACTGCATCAGTAAGCATGTATGTTGGTGATTTTTATACAGGTAAGCCCTACTACAAAAAAAATGCTAGTACAATCATGCCTATCGCGTCAATAACAAAACTAATGACGGCGATGGTAGTCTTAGATGCTAAGCAATCTTTAAATCAATATTTAACATACACAAGATATGACTTCCAAAATTACATGTATAAATACAAAGTAACTAGAATTAAGATTGGTTCAAAACTGACAAGACGAGATTCTATTCGATTTGCCTTGATGTCATCATCTAATTATGCAGCTTCTACTCTGGCATCAAATTACCCTGGTGGTTATAACAAATTTATCCAAGCCATGAATAGAAAAGCCAGGTCGCTTAAAATGTATAATACTCATTTTGTAGATGCAAACGGTTTACACCCTAATAATGTTTCAACTACAGAAGATTTAGTCAAGCTTGTTCGTGCAGCATACAATTACAAAATCATTAGACAGGACACAACTACAGCTACAGATACGATTTATTTCAAACATCCCAGATACAAACTGGCTATGGTAAATACCAATCAAATGGTTAGAAGCAGTAAATGGGATGTTTTGTTAAGTAAAACTGGCTCTTTAAGAATAGCTGGACATAGTTTGGCTATGGTTTTAAATATTGATGGAAAAAGAGTGATCATGGTTATTCTAGATAACCATAGAAAAAGTAGTAATTATGCTGATGCCTCAAGAATAAAAGAATGGTTAGCTACAGGAAAAAAAAGCACGATACCATTATCAGTGAAACGATATCAAAATAAGAAATTTTCGATGCTTTCAGATTCCACATATACCTTTCCGTATTCTGTTAAGAGAGGAGACTCGGTCCATTCAATTGCAAATCATTACAATATAACACCAAATGCAATTATAAAAGAAAACAAACTTAATCCCAGAAAAGGCCTTCGAGTCGGCCAAAAACTTTTAGTAACTGTTGATAGAAATCAACCTGATAGAAATCCAATTTTTTTCAATCACTCCTATTATACAGTTAAAAAAGGTGATTCTTTAACTTTAATTGCAAAAAAGCTTAATATAACAGTTAGCCAACTACTCAAAGCAAATAACTTGTCCATTTCTTCAAATATTCACCCCGGACAAAAGTTATTAATTAAAAAACCTAAAATGCAAAAAATTACGCAAAAAACAAAACCAAAGTCACAAACCTACAAGGTTAAGTCAGGTGATAATCTTTTTGACATTTCCAAACAAGTTGGAGTAAGTATAAACAATCTTATTAAGTATAATAACCTTAATAATAACGGAGATATCTACCCAGGTGAGACACTTAAATTAGATAACACAACTAAAACCAAGGTTGTAAATTCTAAAGAAGCTCAAAACACTCAAAAAGTTTATACAGTTCAGTCCGGTGATTCTCTCTATCAAATTGCATCACAGTTAAAGACTGATGTTGAAAAAATAATTTCTGAAAACAATTTTAGAAATGGACACATTATACATCCTGGAGATAAAATTATTATCCCTAAAATTGAAGAACAACACAAAGAAATAATTAAACCAAAAGTTAAAAAAAGCTTTGTGATTACTTATAAAGTTAAAAGGGGGGATACGCTTTCTTCTATTGCATCAAGATTTAAAGTATCAATCAAAGAAATAAAAGTATGGAATAACTTAAACATAAATAAAACAATTCATCCAGGTCAACAAATCCAATTAAAAGTAAACTATAATTAAATTATGAAATATACTTTTTCATATTTAAATCTTGATGATCTGAATCTGTTTGATTTACAATGTTAATTATTTCAATTAGGTATAAACAATGAAAGTTATAGTAGAAATCCTTGAAGATGGTAAATACAAAGATAAAATATTTGAGAATGAATATTTTTTAGTCAAAGGAGAGAGACATGCTTTTTCTCCCAGTTATGCTGCTCAATTAATCAAAGAAAATAGAGCTAAATATAGTGAAGTCCTCGATGAAGACCATGAACATTTTAATAACTTCTCTAATTCATAATTGTTCATAGTTTTTTAACTTCCCAAATTAAGCTCTTTCGTTTATTATCTTATTATCATTTAAATATTATTATTTTGTATAAATGTTAAAAAATCTAATAAATTTTATGAAAGGTCTTGCTATGGGCTCTGCTGATGTAGTCCCAGGAATATCTGGTGGCACTATTGCTTTTATAACTGGTATTTATCCTCAGTTAATTCAAAGCATCAGCAGCATATCTCCAGAATTAGTTATATTTTTCAAAAAAAATGGCCTTAAAGCTACATTACAAAAAATTAATTTCAAATTTTTAGTTTTTTTATTTAGTGGCATTTTAGTGAGTATTTTTTCATTTGCGCATGTAATAACATATTTATTAACCCATTACCCAGTTGTAACATGGTCTTTTTTTATGGGACTAATGATTATGTCAATTGTGATAATGTTTCAAGAAATAAATAATATTAAGAAACGATTATTATTATTTTCATTATTAGGTTTTTTTGTTGCGCTAATACTGACATCTTCTTCTTCTATTGTGATTACATTCACTCCCTTGAATACATTTTTTGTTGCGGCTGTTGCTATATGCGCAATGATTTTACCAGGAATATCTGGAAGTTTATTGCTGGTTTTATTTGGATATTATATTCCTATTTTAAACGCCATTAAATCTTTTGAACTCAATACAATTTTAATTTTTGCCTTTGGTGCTCTTTTTGGCCTTATAAGCTTTTCTAAAATACTAAACTTTTTTCTTACAAAATATAAAGACTCAACATTCTTATTTTTAATTGGCCTAATGATTGGAACACTTATAAAGCTGTGGCCTTGGCAAATAGAAAATTGTTCTTTATACCAGTTCTCAATTTTAGAGTTTAATCAAGTCTTGCCAAATACATATACTTTATTAACTGGCCAAGAAAATTACGTTTATTATTCGTTCTTTTCCTTCTTTTGTGGGATATTTATAGTTTATTTATTAAATTCTTTAAAAAAAACATAATCGTGATTTCTTTCCAGAAGATCTGAATTCAAGTTAGACATATAATAGATAGTTTAATAGCCTGAATATTATGAAATACTTTATAATATTTTGGTTTAGTTTATTTTCTAATACAATTTTCTCAATTGAAAATTCATGTGTTTTGTCTAATGGATATTGTGCTCATGATTCCTTTATTATCAAGTTAAAAAACAGACAGCTGAAACAGCTTAAGCCCAATAAAATTTATCTAAGCACTACTAACAAACTTAACTTACCTAAATCATTAGTGTTATCCATTAATTCAACATCTATGGATATGGGAACATACTATTTTCATCTCCATAAAACAAAACAAAATTTTTATGAAGGTGATATTTTTCTTCCACTTTGTCTTCAAAATACATCAGAATGGAGTGGAAAAATTTTTATTTCAAAGTCGGCTAAGAGGGAACTGGTGAATGTTAAGTTTATCATGGAGGAGAGTTAAGTATATTTTTTTACTTATAATAATTTCTATTATGGGATTTAAAACCTATAGCTATCTTCATCAACCTAATATCGAACCAAATATAACATCATATGATACTTCGTTTAGTAAGGTTTTTTCAAATACTGGTAATAAAATCAAAGTTATTTATTTTGGTTTCACTCATTGTCCTGATGTATGTCCTGCACAATTAGCCATATTAAGCAGTGCACTTAATAGTTTATCAAAAGAAAATTTATCCAAAATTGAACCAATTTTCATCACACTGGATCCTGGTAGAGATACCTCTCAAATCACTAAAGAATATGCATCACATTTTCATAGATCGATTCAAGGTATAACTTTAAGCACTCATAAAATTGACATATTGGCAAAACAATACGGCATTATTTATAAAAAATCGGAAATAAACGGCTCCTCTTTAAATTACACAATTAATCATAATTCTTACTTTTATTTTACGAGGAATAACGGTGAGTTACTGTTTAAAATACCACACACTATGAATACGAATATCATTGTGCATGCAATTGAAAAAGCAATTAAGGAAAATATTTCATGAAAAAATTATCCATTTACTTAATTTTTACTCTTTTATTTTCGTTCCCGTTATATGCTGCTAAGGGTATCAGCATTATAGATCCATATGCTTTCAGCACTTCAAGTAAAGATAAAGTTGGAGGCATTTATTTAAAAATAAAAAATCTAACAAAAAGCAAACTTAGGCTTGTTAAAGTCAAATCTACTATAGCTAAAAATATCGAAATTCATAAAACTTTCAAACAAAATAATGTTTTTAAAATGGCACAAATTCCATATCTTCAAATAGGCAGTAATCAGGAAATAACTCTAAAGCCAGGCAGCTATCATTTAATGCTTATTGGATTAAAAAAACAATTAAAAGTTGCTGATACTTTTCATATCAGCTTAATTTTCAATAACGGCGATATTAAAAATGTAGCTGTAAAAGTTAAAAATAGAAAAGTTACAAGTATTTCACCAGATGATTATGATCATCATCACGCTCATTAACTTTAAACAAGAGCAAAGTCTTATTCTTGAGAAATAAACAAACAAATAATAAAAAAAATATAATAGGTTCTATATTTAAATTACTGTTTTTAATACAGTATCTTAAATATTTGAGGAGATTATAATGAAGAAGTTACAATTATTATTTATGAGTTTAGTTTTATCAGGTTTTGTTGTAGGTTGTTCAAGCCAACCAACACATGAAGAACTTCAGCAGGAAATTCAACAAGCACAAGCGGATGCTGATAAAGCAAATCAAAGAATTGATGCTTTGGAAAGTCATGGTGGAGGTTATAGCAAATAAAATTTTCATAAAATGGAACTTGTTTATACAATCAAGTTTCATTCCTTCCCTTTTGTATCTTTATTGAGACTAATCAAAAAATCTGAAACTAAGAAATCAACAACGTCTATAATCATAGGACAAAATTTAATTTTGTATTTACCTTAGGAGACATATATGAACAAAATATATACATTATTTATTAGTATTATCCTATCTGCCTTTTTGGTTGGATGTTCTAGCAAACCATCACATGAAGAATTGCATCAAGAAGCTGTCCAAGCTCAAGCTGATGCAGACAGAGCAAATCAAAGACTTGATGCGTTAGAAAGTCAAGGTGGTGGTTATAGCAAATAAAACAAATCACCATTCAACTGAAAACAATTTAAGGGATTCCTTAAATTGTTTCTCTTTGCTAAAAATTTGATGCGCGTCACACTTTTGCATCATACTCGTTTTACCTTCAACTATCAATTGTTATATTAACAACACTTGTAACTATATAATTTTACAAGTAATTATTAATAAATTTAAACAAGGATATATTATGGTTAAGTTATATACTTTAATTGCTGCAGTAGCTCTTTCTTCTCTAATGGTTGGTTGTGCGAGCAAGCCTTCTCACGAAGAATTACATAAAGAAGCTATGCAAGCTCAAGCTGACGCTGACAGAGCAAACCAAAGATTAGATGCACTTGAAAATCAATCTACTGGTTACAGCAAGTAATAATTTAGATAGTAATAAAAAAAGCCGAATTCATTGAACTCGGCTTTTTTTTATTGTATTAAACATTAAATTATTTAGTTATTTCAACTGGCAAACCTGTTTGTTGCTGAATCGCTAATTGTAATTTATTTTGCGCTTTAGGGTTATTTTGTATTAACTTTTGAAGCTTCTTAGGTATTTTGACATTCTTAAACTGACCAACTTGTGATGAGTCTTTGGATAATGGTTGATGAACTTCAACAAAAATATTTCCATCTTCACCTTGTGTGTATTTTATTGGCGTATTAATAATTCTAACCTTCGTGTGAACTTTTACTTGATCAAATAGCCACCTTACATCATCCGGATTCATTCTTATGCAACCCGCACTCACTCTCATACCTATATCGTATTTTTGATTAGTTCCATGAATAAGATACACACCACCATTAGCAGCTAGCCTCATTGCTCGATCACCTAAAGGATTTTCCGGTCCAGCTGGCACAACAGGTGGTAAAAATTTATTTTTTTCTTTATATTCGGCTCTTGTTTGTGCAGTTGGTGTCCAAGTTGGATTCATAATTTTTGAAGATATGTAAGTGGTCATAAGTGGCGTTTTTCGATCCACTTTTCCAATTCCTATAGGGAAAATATATACCTTGTTGGAGCTTTTATCGAAATAATACAAACGGAGCTCCGCAAGATTAATTAAGATTCCATTATAAGGCACGTGAGGTAGTATAGTTTGGGTTGGCAAAATTAAAGTTTTATTCTTTCTTGGGGTAAAATACTCTATATTTGGATTTGCTTCTGTGATTTCAACAACGCCGAGATTATATTTATGAGCAATTTCTTTAATATTAAAGATTCCATTACTTTTTAAAACACTTAACTTTCCAACTATTTGTGCCGCATCAGGACTAGGCATATCATAACTTCTTGCCTGACAGATAAAACTGCTTAAACAAACAACTAATGTTAAAATAAATCGCATTTTTTTAATTACCTATTAATAAAAAAATTATTTTAATCCAAATTATGTATGATGTATACCTTATCATTGATTATTATTTAATGTTTTTCAATAACAAGACTTTTTTGCTAAGTTGAAGCCTAATTGATAATCAGGTTCATCTTCAAGAACAATCGCGCCTTCCGGGAAATTATCTAGCAATTCATTATTAAGGCTACATCCACTCATATATCCCATTTGGAAAAAACTTGATTTATCTTGTATATTTGTAGGATAGGTAGGATTAAAACTTTGGTACATTTTTGTATCTTTTACTTTTTCTTTGTTTTTTGAACAAAGTTTTTCTCCGTATTTTTTGCCAGAGATAAAATCTTTATTAGTTTCAAAAACTTGATCGAAAGCCGAATAACTTGGATCGATAGAGTTTTGTGATTGACAAGCACTGTTCAATCCCATCTGATAAATACTATTCTTCTTATCGTTTAACGCACTTGCATGTAAATTAAATTGAAATACAAACAGCAACACAAAAAAAATAAAATATTTTTCTTTTTTCATATTTTAGTTCCAAAGAAACCTAATACATAATAATGAAAGCCTAGATAAGTAATTGAAATGATGTGTTTTTAATTGAATAAAAACAGTGCCATATCACATTAATTGTTATTAAATTTTAAAGAAGCAGAGATTAAAAAAAATCACATAAGAGTAAGAAAGAACTTACCTTACATGATTTATTATAACAAGATTTTTATTTATTTTTTACCCGATTTTTAGAAGCTCGATTTCTATCGAACTTTCTTTCTGGTCTACTGCCTTGTTCATTTCTTGAACGACCTCTGTGCCCTGAATTTCGTCTACTTTTTCTATTTTCATTCATTGTATCATCATAAACTACAACAGCATTGACCTTGTTTTGTCTAATTTTTAACTTTTTCAAATGAGTTACTGTCGCATCTTGTAAATTCTTTGGCAGTTGAACTAAAGTATGACGTGGTGTAAGTTTAATACCCCCAATTAAATCCTTTGATAAATCAAGCTCATTTGCAAGAGCTCCCACAATATCCTTAACCTGAACACCATGTTCTCTTCCTACTTGCAACTGATAAGTATCCCAATCTCCCTTAAATCCATCTCCACTTTTTGTTTTCTCACCTTTTTTCCTTCTTTCATTTCTCTTTTGATCTCTTTCAAGAGCAGCAATCATAGGATCAGGCCCTTGATAAAAAAGTGGTCTGGTGCCTTGAACCTTTCTCAATAAAATTGCGCATAATTCATCATCACTAATTTGAATCTTCTCTTTAAGTTGATCTTTTAATGCTATAAATTTATCTAAATATTTAAACTCTTTTTCTTGTTCAATATCAGTAGCAAGTTTGTTTAATCTAGCTTTAGCAACGTCATCTCTAAGAGGAAGTGAGATTTCACTCATTTTTGATTTGGTTACTCTTTCAATAGTTCTTAGCATTTTTAATTGATTGGTTCTAACAAAAAGAATTGCTTTTCCTGAACGCCCTGCTCTTCCTGTTCTCCCGATTCGATGAATATAAGATTCAACATCAAAAGGTATATCATAATTAAAAACATGGCTTATTCTCGGCACATCAAGTCCACGTGCTACCACATCAGTCGCCACTAATATATCAATAACACCTTTCTTGATATGCTCTACAGTTCGTTCTCTTAAAGATTGAGGAATATCTCCATGAAGAGCGGAAACCTTAAAGCCCTTTCTAGTTAGGTGATCAGATAGTTTTTCCGTATCTTGCTTTGTTCTCACAAAAATGATAGACGCATCAGGATTTTCAGTTTCAAGAAGCCTTGAAAGAGCTTCATCCTTATCAACACCTTTCACAACCCAAAACTTTTGGTCTACCTTAGATACTGTTTTATTTTCACCAGCAACATCAATCTTAACCGGTTTTCTTAAAAATTTATTAACAATGTCTTTTACCACTGGAGGCATTGTCGCTGAAAATAAAACTCGTTGTGCTGAGTTAGGTGCTTGCTCCATAATCCAAGTCACATCATCCACAAAACCCATTTTTAGCATTTCGTCCGCTTCATCTAATACAAAAGTCTCTACTTCATCCAAGTGAAGTTTATTACGTGAAATCAAATCCTTTACTCTACCTGGAGTTCCAACAACAATTTGAGGATTTTTTTTCAGAACCTTCATTTGATCAACAATTGAAGCTCCTCCATAGATTTCCGTTACAAACAATTTTTCAATATTTTGACCTAACGTTTTGATTTCTGCGGCAACTTGAATAGCTAACTCTCTAGTAGGTGCCATGATAATTGCTTGTGGTTTTTTTTGTGAAAAGTTTATTTTATTTAAAATAGGTAGCGAAAAGGCGGCTGTTTTTCCTGTACCGGTTTGAGCTTTACCGAGAACATCATTACCATCTAAAAGAGGGGGGATCGATGCAGCTTGGATTGGTGTTGGATTTATAAAATTGATGTCTTCTAAAGAACTCAAAATTGAGCTCTTCAAGTTTAATTGATCGAATCGTTCTATACTGTTTGACATAAAGTCCCCATTATCATCATTTGATTTGGGACTTCTTTATCTATAGAGATACTCTATCAACCTAAAGTTATGTCCCAATTTTAAAACGGTACATTCTACACTAATGAAGTGCTTATTTCTATAATTTAATTACTATTATAATTGATTTAAAATAATTTATTTTATTTGTCCTATTTATTTAATATAATTTTAATTAAATTTTTACCTATCTATAATTTAAAGAGAACAATGTTTTATGCTTCAAGACAATCCCTTACTTAATAAATTAAAAAAAGAATTAGAAGAAAGCTTGCCTAAAAAGACTGGGACAGTAAAGGCTCATGTAAAAGGATTTGGTTTTTAGAAACAGAAAAAAAAGAAAAAATCTTTTTATCTCAGAAATTTATGAAACAATTAATAAATGGTGACAAAATTGAAGCAATTATCCGAGAACAAGATAAAAAAAAATATGCAGAGCCTATCAAGCTAATATCTTCTGAATTAGAAAGCTTTACAGGCACCGCAATCAAAAAAAATAACAAGTTTTTCATTGTACCTGATAATGCTTTGATAAATCATCATTTTAAAATAGAAGAATCTAATATTATTGACATGAAAGAGAATGAGACGTTTTTATGTAATTTTTCACAACATAAAATGAATAATAAAACCTCATTTAACTGTAAAGTGCAATTTAAAGTAGCTGAATCTGATGATATTTTTAAGAAATGGAAAAGTGCATTAGCTAACTTAAATCTTCCTTTTCATGGGCCTAATGAACAAGAGGTATCATTCGCTCTTAATGACGAAAAACTTATCGACTTAACCGAAAAGCCGTTTGTAACTATCGATGGTCCTGATACAAAGGATATTGATGATGCCCTTTATATAGAAAAAGCTAGTAATAACTCTTATAAATTAACCATAGCCATAGCAGATCCAACCTCATATTTTGAACATGAAAGTACATTAGATGAAGAAGCACGTGTTCGAATCTCTACTATTTATCTTCCAGGAATGAATGTTCCAATGTTACCAAAAAAATTAAGTGAAGAAATATGCTCTCTTCGACCACATCAAAAAAAATCAACTCTTTGTTGTGAAGTTATAATTGATGAAAATGGGCAAATCAATAAAGATGTTCACTTTTTTATGGCTTGGATTAAATCTCAGGGGCAGTTAAGCTATGAACAAGTATTTGAGTTTTTACAAAACAAAACAAATCTTCCAACTTCTAATCCTTTAGTTGAACAACAACTTCAACTTTTAGAGTTATTTTGTCAAAAACGATTATCGTATAGACATAAAAATGAAATACTTTTTAAAGATCAAAATGAATATAAATTTGAGTTAAATGAAGATAACAGCGTAAAAAATATCAAAACAGAATCAAAAAATATAGCCCACAAAATTGTTGAAGAAGCAATGATTGTAGCAAATCAAGTTGCAGGACATTTTTTAGCAACAAAGTTAAACAAGGGTATTTTTAATACTAACTCTGGCTTAGATATGGCTAAACGAACGGAGATAGAGTCTCTATTTAAAAAACTCAATATCAATTTCTTCGATAACAATAATGAAAATTTAACGATTGAAAATTATAAGAATTATAGAGAATGGTTAGATGAACAGCCTGGTTATATAAAAAAAAGATTAAGAAAATTTAATGCTCATACAAGTCTATCAACCGATCCTGGCTCACATTATGGGATGGGCATTCAAAATTACGCAACTTGGACCTCTCCTATAAGAAAGTACAGTGACTTACTTAATCATAGATTAATTAAATCCATTATTTCAGTTGACAAGCCTATTGAGGAATTAAATAGTGACTTTCTAGATGCTTCTATTTTAAAAAGAAAATTACATCGTTTTGCAGAGCGCGAAATAAATAACTTTTTATACGCAAACTTCCTGAAAAACCATAAATTAAATAATACAATCTTTAAAGCTGAAGTTTTTGATGTCACCAAAGCAGGTTTACGATTAAAGTTAATTGAGAATGGAGCATCTGTTTTCTTACCAGCCAATTCAATCGATAACAAAATTAAATTTAATAACGAATTATTTCAATTGAAATCTAATGAATGTACTTTTGATATAGGGCAAGTTTTGAAGGTGTCCATTTTAGATATAAATGATGAAAACTATAATATCACTGTTAAATTGATTAAATAATAATTTACCAAATATTACTTAAAAGTTATGCACAATTTTAGTGGATAACTTTCTTAATTACTCTTTATTCTTTTGCTGTTGCTATCCATGCGGCAAAAAATAAAATAATACGTGCAAAGATATAAAAAAAGATCATCAAAGCGAAAATTGATCCAAATGTCGCGCCTGATAATGTATTATTAATTAATGGAAAAGTTTGAGAGATTAGAAGTTTTAATATCTCAAACACTATAGCAGCATAAAGAGATCCCAAAAATATGGTGATGAGTTTAAATTTTTTTTGAGGTAATAACCAATATATCCACATAAATAATACTATATTAATCATCATTGAAACTAATCTTGAAAAACTAACTGAGATTTCTTCACTTACATCTAAATTAAGCATACTCATAATATTATGTATACTGTCATCCGCCATATGACTCAATGTAGTTAAAATTATCGAAATAATCAGAATGAAGACCATACCAATAAGTGCAATGAAATCAATTAAATGTTGTTTTAAAAAGGGCCTTTTTTGGCTATGATCTTGCTCCCATACATTTCTTGTTTGAGCACACAAAGCCTCTCTGATACTACCAATCCATTTAAAACCAGTAAATAATGCTATTATCAGTCCTGTAATTCCAACTGATGTTCTTTGCTGTATAGCAGTATTTAACATACTTTTTAAAGAGTCAGACAATCTATCATTACCCAAACTATCAATCATTTCATTAATTATTAAAAAAAGTTTTGACGTATCCGATGACAACATATATCCAGCAATAGCGAAAATAACCATTAATATTGGAATCAAAGACAATATAGAGTAAAAACTTATTGCTGCACCAAAGTGATTCCCTAACCTATTATCAAATCTTTGTACGGCTTTAATAAAATGAGAGGTGGAATAGATATTAGAAATCAAAGTTTTGATCTTTAAAAAAAAACTTTGCATAAACTCTTGTATATAATTCAATTTTCTTAATTATATAACATTTTTCACCTATTAAGGAATAGTAATGAAATTACTATTCCTTAAATTCACTAATGAATAAACTTGTTATAGACAAATAAAATAATAATGGCACCTATGAAGGCAATAAATAATTTACCCAAAAAATTACCAGAATGTAATCCAATTAAACCTGCCAAAAAACCGCCAACAATAGCACCGGCCATACCTAACAACATTTGTAAGAATAAACCACCATGAAAATATCCAGGAAGAAACTCTTTAGCACCCCATCCTGCGATCAAACCCAGAATAATCCAAGCAATAATGCCCATTAAAACTCCTTATGTTATAAATTATTATAAAATTTATTATATAAATAAATTTAACATTAATATAAATCAATAACAGTAGCAAAATCAAGAGCAAGCATTTAGTGTAGATTTATAGTATTATGTATATGACTTGAATAAAATTTGGATTAAATAATGTTAATAACTTTTAAAACAAAAAACCATGCTGATGTTGTTATGTTCGGTGATATTGCTCTACAATTAATTGGTATGATGGGCCTTTTAAAGAAGACTCCGGGCGCAATTTTAACAGAAGATATCCAACAAGCATTGGAAAAACTTCAATCTTCTTTAAATCAAATTAATTCTGAAAAAATTGGAACTAACAGTGTTCAGGAAGTTAGTGATGACGATGAGCCTAAAATTCCCCTAAAAATTAGAGCATTACCTTTAATTGATTTATTAAAAAATGCCCATAAAAATCAAAATAATGTAATGTGGTCCTAATTAATTATTATCTTAAAATTTTTATGTTACTTTTTTCTCATTAATAGAACTCTTTATTTTCAATTTAACTAGGATTCGCTCATAGTTCAACTGAGTAACAAAGAGAATTCTATAATGTATGAAAAAAATATTTATGATTGTTTTTTGGAGAATTATGAATTAAATCCTAAAAAAAACTTTCTAAAACAGTATATAAATAATAAAAATGACTTCAAGTATTATAGTTATGAGGAAGTTTATAATCTTGCCTTAAAACTAATTTTACTCATGAAAGATAACGATTTATCGATAAATGATAAAGTTGCGATTATTGCAAAAAATTCATTTGAATGGGTTGTATTTGATATTGCAGTTAATTTATTCGGTTTAGTTAGTGTCCCTATTCTTCCAAGTGCGACCAAAGAAAATATACAATATATTGTAACTCACAGTAAATGTAACTTTATTTTTATTGGCAAACTTGATTCTTATGATGAAATATTATCTGTACTGAATCATCACACCAAAATTTTAAGCTTGGGTTCCACATCATGCCCCCTCAAAACCACATTAATTTGGGATGATGTTTTAAAGCAGCCTTCCATAAAACAAACTATGCCCCAAATTTCTATAAATTCAACCTCATCAATCATTTATACATCTGGTACATCCGGAGAACCCAAGGGTGTAATTGTCACTCACGGTAATATATATACAGCTGCTCAGTACATTACAGAGCTTGTTAAATTAAATTGTTCAGACCGTTTTTTTTCATATCTTCCTTTAGCACATATCACTGAAAAAATTTACATTTTGTCAACAGCATATTTAAATGGTATTTTGATATCATTTCCGGCTAATATCGAAAGTTTTTCTTCAAATCTTAAGGATTGTAAACCGACAATATTTATTTCTGTTCCTAGACTTTGGAAAATTTTTAAAGATAAAATTACTGAAAAAATTCCTAGCCCTATTTTAAAATTTTTATTAAGTATCCCTTTTGTAAATCAATATATTAAAAAATTAATAAAATCTAAATTAGGTCTGAGTTCTGCACGAATAATGGGTACGGGCTCAGCTCCAATAGATAAAAACCTTTTACATTGGTATAGTCGTTTAGATATTTTCATTATCGAAGCCTGGGGAATGACAGAAAGCATGGGCCTTGGCGCAATAAATTACCCTTATAATCAACACAAAATAGGCTCAATTGGGAAACCTATAAAATCTTTTCGTATTAAGCTTTCTGAAACTAGTGAAATTTTAATTAATTCAAAATGTCTTTTCAAAGGATACTATCAAAATAAAAATTTAATGAAAATATTTTTATCGATAATTTTTTTAAAACTGGTGATTTGGGTTTTTTTGATAATGAGGGATATTTGTATATTTTAGGACGAATCAATGATGCATTCAAAACAGCCAAAGGTGAATATATACACCCCGCACGTATTGAAAAAATTTTTCTAAATTTTTGCAATGTTGACTTTGTGTCCACCCTAGGTCGTGGTTTAGATGGGCCATACTTAGTTGTAGTAGCATCAATCTTTTCAGATAGCGATAAAAAAAAGTTTAATAAAAAGCTCCAAACAGCGATAAAAAATACAAATAATGCCTTAAGTAATCATGAAAAATAATTGGGGTCATTGTCGAAACGCACCAATGGACAATCGACAATGGCTTTCTAACACCAACATTAAAAATCAAAAGAAACAAAGTTGAAGAGCGTTATACACAGTATTGCAATCTCTTTTTTGAAAATTCAATTATACAATGGATTGATTAAGTGATTTCGTTTGTTTCCATTGTATCACTTTCTTCAACTTTATGTATTTCCTTCTCAAAAGCATGTAATCTTTTATAGATAGACATGAATTCAACAATCGTTGACCAAGAATTCACAAGGTATTGAAAACTAGATTGAACTTGATCAAAAGCTCGTACAATTTGTTGAAATAAACCAAAAGTTATTAATCCTGCGATTAAGCTGGGTGCCATCATAAAGGCAGGAATCAAAACACTCACTTGCATGTAACTAATTCTAAATACATTGAAATATAAATAATTAAGATAAAGAGTGAAATAATTCTTTCTTACATTATTATATAAGGTGTTAACAGTTAAGGGTTGACAGTTAGCTGAATTATTTTCTCCAAGTACTAACTCTTTCCTATATGCTGCTTCAACCTTTTGGTTTTTGAAATTTAAACCTGGCAACTTAATCCCAGCTAAAGCAACTACAAGTGTCCCAACAATTGAGGATAAAATAGCAACAATAACAAGTGCACCATCAACATTACCGATTAAAGGCAAATTCTTAACATTTTTACCAAGCGTCCACAACAAGGGCAAAAAGCAACCAGTGTCAATAAAGATGTTATAAATGCAGTACCTAAATTTTCTAAAATATCTGCAAAACGCATGGTATCTTCTTGAACACGTTGTGAAGCTCCTTCAATATGTCTTATTTTATGCCAGTGTGACATATAATAATCATTAAGTGCTGTTCTCCATCTAAATACAAAGTGAGACGTTATGAACTGACTAATCACTCCGACAATCACATAGACCATTGCAATTTTTAAAAAATCACCCACTAAATCATAAACAGTCTCTAGTTTCACAGTGTTCGGTTTGGTAACTGCTTCTTGTAATAAATTATAAAATGAGCCGAACCAGTGATTAATTTCAACATTTAACTCAACACCATACCAAATTAAAAGTATAATGACTAAAGAACCACCGTAAGACCAGTAAAACCACTTCCTATTACCAAAAAAGCTTTTAACATATTTGCATCCCTTGTTCTCTCTAGATTTATATGTTCACTTATTTTTTAGTTTCAGACAAGCAAATTATTATTTTTTTTAATTTTTGTATAGTGAAACATTAATTTTAACCATGTATTGATATATAATGTTTAATATTAAAAAAACATGGAATGTATTGTTATGAAAAGAGCTATTTTTAATCAAAAAGGCGGTGTAGGAAAGACTAGTATTAGTTGTAATCTTGCTGCAATGAGTGCCATCCAGGGATATAAAACATTATTAATTGATTTAGATGTTCAAGGTAATGCTAGCTACTATCTAGGTTATAAATCGGACGAAAGCAAAAACAATACAGGCACTGTCGCCGAGTTATTGAACCAGACTGCCACTTGGTTTTCAACAACAAAGCCAATCAAATCTTTCCCTCAAGCATCTAATATAAAAAATTTAGATTTTATTCCTTCTAGCCCAGAATTAGAACAGCTTGAAAAGGAGCTTGAACGGAGATATAGAATTTATAAACTAAAGGATTGTCTTGATGAACTGTCAAAATATTACGATAGAATTTATCTAGATACGCCGCCAAACCTTAATTTTTATAGCAAGTCAGCATTAATAGCTTCAAATAGTGTTTTAATACCTTTTGATTGTGATACGTTCTCTCATCATGCTGTCCATAACGTACTTCAAAATATAGAAGAATTAAAAGAAGATCATAATAGACAATTAAAAGTTGAGGGAATCATAGTAAACCAATTTACTAAAAATGCAAAACATCCACAAAAACTTATTGACCAATTAATTGCAGATAATCTCCCTGTTCTAGAGCCATTTTTATCAGCGAGCATCAAAATGAAAGAATCTCATCATAGTCAAGTTCCACTAGTTGATTTTTTGCCTCAACATAAATTATCATTAGAGTTTGAAAGTTTACACAAAAACATTGAAAGATATGAATCAAAAAATGAAGAAATCTAACGAATTTATTAGGCGATGTTTTGAACTCTCATATGAGTTTCATGAAAAATTAGAAATTGAGATCAATGAGCCTTTTAATGCAAAAACACTTCAATTGAGAAAAAATTTAACACTGGAAGAATGCCATGAAACCTTAACTGCTATCAATAACCATGATAATCTAGAGCTGGCGGATGGCATAGCAGATTTGATATATGTTTTAGCGGGTAATTTAGTTAGTTTCTCAAATTTCAATTTTAATGCTGAAGATTTTAGTAAAAATGACTCACAATCTACGCCTAACACAACAAAAGAAACAACTAAGAAAATTATTGAAAAATTGTTATTAAATATTAACAAAATATTCGAACAATTAAATTTTAATGATAACACTAAAGACCAAATATTTACTATTTCGTGTGACTTTCTAAAAAAAATATTTCTTATATTAGATTCAATAAATTATCCGCTGTTAGCTTCTGTTGAGGAAGTTCATCGTTCAAATATGACTAAGCTTTGGCCTGTAGAAGATAAACACTGCTTAGCTCTTTTGTCACAGTCAAAAGAAGATTCGAAAAAAGTTGCTTTTCGTCATAGCAAAGATAGGAATCATAAGGTTTGTTATCGTATATCTGATGGGAAAGCAGTTAAGCCTCCCAATTTTTCAAAGCCCAATCTAATTTATTTTGCTGATATAATAAACAGTTGGTAATTTTTAATAATTATTAATTTCCAAACTGGAGCCATCATCAAACTTATAAATTGTTTTAAGTTGTTCTAAATCTTCAATTATTTCATTTGCGAGAGAGTCAGCCGCTTCTTTTATTTTATGAGTCTCCATAGTTGACAGTACTTCTGCAGTAGTTTGATTCATATAATTTCCTCTAATTAAGAATGGTCATGTATATATTAGTACAAAAAAACATGTTTTATTAATAATGAAAAAAATATTTAGATGAGCTTAAAAAAAAGACTTAAAATGATAGGTGGGCAGAAAGATAAATCATGCTCCAAATCAAAGTTTAGAGCATGAAATTTTGATAATCATTATTTTTTTACAGATGAGAAAGCTAGACAAGCATTTGTACCACCAAAACCAAAGGAGTTTGAAAGAACAAAATTCACATCTTGATTTAATGGCTTTTCAAAAACATGTTGAACACCTTTGCACTCATCATCTAAATTTTCAGGTGTTAAATTATTAGTAAAAGGAATAAGATTATTCACAATAGACATTACCGAGAAAACTGCCTCTAAGGCACCAGATGCTCCTAAAAGATGTCCAGTAAACGATTTAGTGCCTGAAACGGGTGTGTTTTTTGCATTCTCTGAACCTAAAACCTCAATAATGCTTTTAATCTCTATTGAATCAGCTCCAGTACTTGTAGAATGTCCATTAACGTAATCTACTTCACTAACATCTCTATTTGCTTGCTTAAGAGCTTTCATCATCGCTCTTTTCCCGCCACGACCTTTTGGATGAGGTGCTGTAATACTTCCGCCAGTTGCTCCATCACCAGTTCGACCGTAACCAACTAGCTCAGCATAAATATGAGCACCTCTAGCTTTTGCATGCTCATATTCTTCTAAAACTAAACAGCCAGAGCCTTCTCCCATAACAAATCCATCTCTATCTTTAGTAAAAGGCCTAGACGCTACTTCAAAATCATCATTTCTTGTAGACAATGCTGTTTGAGCATTAAAGGTTGAAATACCAACCGGTGTTATTGCAGCTTCTGCGCCACCAGCTATCATAACCTTAGCTTCTCCTAAAATAATGGCATTATAACTATCAATGATAGAATGAGAACCTGCTGCACAAGCAGTACTATGAGAGTTGTTAGGTCCTCTAAAATCCCATAGGCTTGAGATATAGCCTGCTGCGATGTTAGGCAAGAACTTCAGGTTATTAAATGGGGTCTGTTTTTTACCTGCTTCAGTTAAAATAGTACAAGCTTCTGTTGCAGCGAGTCCACCAGCACCTGTAGCAATATTCACCCCTATTTCATCAAGAGTTTCATCATCGCTGATACCATTTAAATTTGCCATAGCGATTGCTTCGCCTGCTGCAACTAGCGCATAAACTTGGTGCAAATCCAACTTTCGCAAATATTTAGTACGTTCTCTTTTTTCCATTTCTTTGAAAGGACTGTGCTCTGCAGGATCAAAATCAGACGGTATAGCTGCACAAAAAGTTGTTTTACATCCCTTTGTTAAGGGATCAAATCTATCAATTTTTGTCAACCCATGTGAGCCTTTTTCTAGTGACTCTAAATGGTTTGGGATATCTACACCAATAGGACTGATCGCTCCAAATCCTGTTATAACAACACGTGTCATGTTTGCCCCTTTTTATGTAATTCTGTAATAATTTATTTATTAATTTGTTTAATTCTATCATAAAATTAACATGAATATAAAGGATTCCGTCTCTATATTCAAGTCATAAACTTATTTATTGGTTTAACCGAATTTAAAAAATGTTAAGACTGCAAGAAATAGAAATAATATGGATGTGATGATTCTGATTGTTTTTAACGGAATTTTCTTTATCAATTTCTCACCAAATATCAAGACTGGATAATTAGCTAATATCATCCCTACAGTAGTACCAAAAACAACCCAGCCCAGTTCGTTAGAAAACTTTGCACCTAATGCAATAGTAGCAATTTGCGTTTTATCACCAATTTCTGCTAATGAGAAGGCAACAAAACTTGTTAAAAAAACTCCAAATTTACTTTTAGAGTTATAGCCTTCATCCAACTTATCAGGAACAAGAACCCAGATCGAAAAGCCTAAAAAACTAATAATCAAAATCCATTTAAGATATGTTTCACTGATAAAATGACTTATTTGATAACCAAACCAAGCTGATACAAAATGATTTATGATTGTTGCAAATACGATAGCTAGACATATAATATGTGGTTTTCTGTATTTTGAAACTAGCACCAAGCTGAGTAATTGTGTTCTATCACCAATTTCAGCAAAGGCAACGGTAAGTGCGGTAATTGAGAAAGTATCTAAAATCATGTTATTTGTCCTAGAGGTGATTGCAAAAAAAATAACAATAATAATGCCTCACCTCAATGAGCATCATTTTGTTATTAGTCTTGCCAAACTATCTGCACAAGATAGTCAGTATTACCATGTTGATTTTGCAACAATTATGTTGATAATACTCTTAAAGGTAAGAGGCTACTCCCTAAAACAAGCTAAATCCTAAATTAACTTTTTATTAATGTCAAGTTTTATCAAGATCAACGCTACTTGTATTTTCAAATGAATCTACTTCATCTTTAGGCGGTGGATTCCACTCTCTATTGTCATCTCTATTTTTAGGATCTTTATCTCTTTTATTTTTATTTTTTTCTGCAGCTAGTGATTTTTCTACAGCAAAAAAGACTTTTGTTAAGGATAATGATGTAATTTCAGCATTTTTTCTATCCTTACCAAATTCGTCAAAGATTTTATTTGATTCTCTGAGATAAACTTCTTCAAATGCAAGTTTCGCTTGTTCTGCCTGGAAAGGATGAAAACCCATTTCATTCAGTGCATTCGCCCCCAATTGAGTTGCTGAAAAAAAAGTTTCTCGGACAACATCATCAACTCCTAATGCCTTTAATTTAAATTCGCTTCTAATATCATAAGCACGCGCTAATATTTTTACGTCAGGATAATATTTCTTTACTAATTTTACTAATTCAATAGATCCACTCACATCATCCGTAGCTAAAATTAGTAATTTAGCATCTTTCAAACCAGCAGTGGCTAGAAATTCAATCTGGTTAGCATCTCCATAATAAGTTTTCACCCCTAAGCGTTTCATTCTTTCAATTACTAACAACTTATGATCTATCATAACGGTATTTAAATCATTTGAAGCCAAAAGACGATATATCATCTGTCCAAAACGACCCGCTCCTGCGATGATAATTTTTCCCTTGTTATCAATTTGATCATATACTTCTGTTTTAGAGTTTGTCTGATACTTTGGGATAATAACCTTATCAAATATAATAAATAACAACGGTGTTAAAAACATAGATAAAGTAATTACTAGATTTAAAATCTGTGCATACTCCTCTGGAATAACATTGTTTCTGGATGAGAAGCTCAATAAGAGAAATCCAAATTCACCGGCTTGTGCTAAGCTTAAAGCAAATAACCATCGACTTTTTGGTCTTAATTTGAAAATTATACTTATAAAATATAATACGATAACTTTAACTGACATTAACAACAAAGTTAACGAAATGATGACCCAGAAATATTCATAAAGATCGGCAAGATGTATTCCAGCACCAACTGTCATAAAAAATAAACCCAATAACAAACCTTTAAATGGATCAATTGCATTTTCTAATTCGTGCTTAAATTCACTATTTGCTAAAATAACACCTGCTAAAAATGTTCCTAAGGCAGGTGAAATATCAATTAAGGTCATTAATGCCGTCATACCAATAACAAGTAATAAAGCAACTGCTACAAATATTTCTCTCGTATTAGCCGATGCAGCATATGCAAATAAATGCCTAATAAAATAATGTCCAACAATAACAACCCCAATAAATACGCCAACAATAATTAGGGGATATATCCAATTGGGTACATTTGCAACTAACGAAATTGTTTCATGAGCACTTGAATGTTCTAATTTTGCACTTGCATTATTAATACTGGATATAGCTAATAATGGAAGAACAGCTAAAACAGGTAGCACTGCAATATCTTGGAATAATAAAACAGAAAATGCACTCTTTCCTCCATCTGTTTTGTTTAATTTCTTTTCTTGAAAAGTTTGTAAAACAATAGCTGTTGAAGATAAAGACAAAGTAAAAGCAATCGCAAAGGCAACACTCCAATCAAGGTTCATATAAATGCCAATAGCCATAAAAACTAAGGTCGTTATAAAAACTTGAAGCCCACCTAGACCTATCAATCGAGTTTTCATTTTCCATAATGCTTGGGGATTTAATTCTAAACCAACTAGAAAAAGCATCATGACCACACCAAACTCAGCATATTCCTGAATGGTAGATGTCTCATCACTTCCCACGAGTCCAAGAAACGGCCCAATTATTACACCTGCAATCAAATACCCTAAAACCGAACCAAGTCCTAGACGTTTCACAATAGGGACAGTTATTACTGCTGCTGCTATGTAAATTGTTGCTTGTATATAATAGGAAACCATAACGTTCTTTAACCCACCTAAGAAGTAATAAAATATTCGTTTAATATAGGCAACTTTTTCACATCATCATAGCGAAATGTACCCTCTGTAAACATTTCTAAAATTTTTTTCCAATTCATTAGCCATGGCTCAAGTCGGTCATCTTCTTGAGCCGTTCTTGAATCGAATAGAATATATGGAGGTATAAACTGCATTCTGGTTACACGTGACATCTGCTCTAAAGGTGTTAAAAAACTCCTTAATGAATAATGTCTATCCGTATCCATTAAGTAGAATTCTTCAGAAGCCCCTGCTGTAATGCAGCATAAAAAGTATTTTTCTTGTAAGGCCTTTCCACCCGCTCCATAGGCAAAACCTACTTCTAAAACCAAATCTTGCCATTCTTTTAAAATAGATGGAGTGGAATACCAATAAAATGGAAACATAAATATGATAACATCATGTTCCAGCAAGCGAGTTTGTTCTTTATCAATGTTAATTCTATAATTTGGATATTGAGCATACAAATCAACAATAGTCACATTGTCAATGGATTTAGACACTTGTAATAGTTCACGATTATTTTGTGACTGGATTAAGTTAGGGTGCGCGAGAAGAATCAATACTTTTAATTTATGTTCAACCATAAAATCCATTTCGAAAATTAATCAAGTTTAACTATAGAATAAGAATTATTACTTTATTTATCAAGTATAATATCCCTTAAATCATAACCAAAACCATTAAAATATATTTATTACTCTTTGTATTTAGCAATATAAGCGCCGTAATAAATAATTAATAAAACTTTAATAATACTAGCTTTCAATAAGTTACAGCTTTACTTTTTAAAAACACACCCATCAATCATTTTTTTTTATCAATTCCTAATTTTATATAATTATTATTAATGTGTTAATTTTATATTCTAATTTCTGACATTAATTTAACATTAATTCAGGAACTTTTGTCCTCTATTTAAATAAATATTGCCATCAAGCTCATTTATGAAATTAAAAATTGCGTTTTTGGTTAAAAAGTAGAAGATTTGATTAGTTTTTATTAAGCTGAGCTTCAGTTTCAAAAAAATAATAATCCAAATGAGGAAATAAAATGAAAAAAACACTTCTTGCATTGTCCATTCTTGCAGCAGGAATGACAGCAGCAAACGCAGCGGAATTATACAACCAAGATGGTACATCATTTAGCATTGATGGATCCGTAAATGCTAACGCAGCTTTTGGTAGTTCAAGTCAAGATCAATCTAATGCATATGGCAACACTACAAACGTATGGAACGGAACCAATAATGGAGGTGATGTATTAGATCAATCATGGTTTAACTTTAAACCAACAGCAAAGTCTTATTTTAATGGTAAAGATGGCTGGTATGGAATTGGTCATGCCTACATAAGATTTTTTGAAAATAGCACATCTGTTCGTGAAATTTGGGCTGGTATTGGTAATGACCAATATGGACAATTGTATTATGGTAAAGCCTATACACCATGGAATGACATTGCCAGTGCATATGATTTATCACTAAACTACAGTGGTGGCTCTTACGCTGATCCAATGCCGTTCAGTATTGGAACAAGATCCAATAATCAATTTAAATATATTGGAAGCTTTGATAACTTAAGTGTTGAGTTGGGTGCTGTTCTGGGCAACAAAGGTGGTTCTTGGAAAGATGACTTAAGTAATACTGGTTCAGGTATGACAACATCAGTTACTGGTGGTGCTACTTATGCATTTGGTGATTCAGGTTTCACTGGATATTTAGCGGGCTACTATGCTAAGTTGAAACTTAATGAAGCAACTGGCTTCACAAATGGAATAGCTAATGCAATTACTGAGAATAACAAACTCAATATTGCTGGTGGTGCTTTAGGTTTAAATTACCAAGGTGATGCGTTTGGATTTACCCTTCAGCCAATGGCAGGTAAAGGTATTACTTCAGGAAATGGTCTGTATGATGGTAACCAAGCGGGATTTACATCTTCTACTTTCACTGCTGATACATTAAACCCAAATGACTTTGTACCTGTAGCTAAGGCAAATTTTATATCCTTATTATCTAATGTATCTTACCAAGTTGATAAAACAGTTTTCGTTGTTCAATACGAATACGGACGTTACTCAGACATTGATACAAATAAACTAGGCTCAAACTATAGAGGTGATAAAGACCAAACGTTTAATAATACTATTTTAGCGAACGTTAACTACCTATGGAATAAGCAGTTTAGTACTGGTTTAGAATATCAATATGACTTATTGAAGAAAGATTCACCTTACCATATCGGAAGCGGTGCTTGGGCTCAAGCAGTCTATAATTTCTAAATCTTAGAAATTTACAAATTATCCTTGAAAAAAAGACAGTTTAATCTGTCTTTTTTCTTAATTAATTTAGGCAACTTAATAAATTTTCAAGCACACTAACTTTAAATACACTTTACTGTACAAAAAATTAAAACATAACAACTTAATAGTTCAGTTAATTCTCAAACAAAATAAATTACACAAATATGCCCACTGATTGTTTTTTTGATTTAAAAAACTGTATTTGGATCATTCATCTTCTTATAAGAATAAAAAAAGCAAAGATAAATGCATAAGTTATACAAACAATTACTAATAAAGTTAATGATATTTAAGACATAAAAGTACATAAAAACTTTGTCCTTATTGATGTAATTACATCATTATTAACAGGTAGATTGATAATCTATTATTTTACTCATTTAGTACTAAATGTTGCTAATAGAGGTAAAAGATTATGCATATTGAAAAAGATGAAAAAATTATAATTCAAGCTACGTCTGAAAAAAATTCAGTTCTATACTTCTTTCTCGTAAAAACATAACATTTATTACTCTTTTTCATTTTAATCTTGTTTGCTATTTTGAATGTTTTCACTGAAAGCGTTACTTCAAAAACTAGCACCAGTATCTATATTATTTTGGGGACTATATTTGTATTGATTTTTATTTTTAACTATTTTTCACAAAAAAACTCAATTAAAGGTTATGAATATATCATCACTAATAAAATAATTGTCATAATTTATAGATTATTAGGTAAAATAAAAGAATAAAACCCTATCATCAGATCTCAGAGATTAATTAAAGCTATAATCTTATAGAAGACTTAATAGGATATGGTGCTATTTACATTGATTCAACATCTTTCTCCGCAAATAGAGCAAGATCGAATAAAAAAACACAAAAAAGGCAGGACTAACTGATGAGAATGCTGATCACATCATGAGCATAATCAGTAAATATATTGTAGATTCACCCAAGTCTGTATCGTGACTTGTGCTAATTTTTTCTAATGCTTTAGCATTAAAGTTTTAGGTAAAATATATCTGTAAACAACTTAAAACATGCTTCAAGAATTACTAAAACACACACGAATATACTCTAAAAAAAGGGTTTGGGTTGTGCTCTTTTTTTACTAACCAAAAAAGTAGTTACGATAATGATCATATTGATGTAAATAATTGATATTGGATAAATATATTTAGAGTCGTGATACACTTGAAAAAATACCACTGGCCATTGCCTAAAAAGAGTCATAACGTCTGTAAAAGAAAATAATTGGGGTTATCTTTAATTAGCTCTAAGACCGCATCATTTTCAAAAAACCTATCACACCTTGATTGAAAACAAATGAGAGGTTTTTTATAGATTAAATTGTTATTCTAAAGATAAATGTTCATTTCAGCAATACAAATAATTTTATCAATCTTGCATGTCAAATATCTGCTTTGTAATAATTAACCATTTTTTTAATGCAATTTATAAAATGCTAAAAGCGGAAAATAGATGGACGTATACCGATAGAGACTCAGACTAAAATAAAAAAGACTTCATATTTGAAGTCTTTTTAAAGATGAAGAGATTATTTAAAAACTAGTGCCCAAAGGTATCATGTTTAACTTTACCGGCAAAAACCTTAAACGCAAATCGCGAATAAAAAGCTAATATTGGTAAAATAATAATATTTAGAATTAATACCATGGTAAAATCTGATTGTTGAACTGTAGCATGTGCAAAGTCAATAGCTGGTGCAACAACATAAGGGAATATGGTTGAAAAAGCAAAAACTAAGCTCGAAACAACTAAAATCACCAGTGCAATAAATGGGTTTAAGCCAGTTTTTTTGATACAAAAGTGATGCGCAATCACAGATAATACAATCATTACACTTGTTACAATAGCAATCGTTAATCTTAAATTGATATGAGTTAAATCAAAGTTATTCACTGCATGAACGTACTGCCAAAAACCCATTATAATAAGAAATAAACCTGCTAGTGGTGTAGTAATTAATGATATTTTAGTAATCATATCAATTACAGAGTTTTCAACTTTACCATGAGCCCAGCTAGAGCCAAGAGCTAATGTTAAAGTTACTGCTGTTATCCCACAACATACGCTAAATGGGTTTATCCAATCGAAAGTATGTCCAGTAAATTTATAAAAAGGAAATTCACCACCAACACTTATACCATGTAATAAATACCCAAATACTGTTCCTAACGCAAAAGGAATGAGTAATGAAGCTATCGCCATTGCTTTTTGCCAGTATACATCAGATGGACGTCCTCTATGAGAGAACTCAAAAGCTGCAACTCTGAAGATGAGAACCGCCAATAAAATAAATACACCAGAATAAATAGAAGGTACAATGACTGAAAAAGCGATTGGTAAGCCGCCCCAGAGAGCGGTTACAAAAGCAATTAACCATGTTTCATTTCCATCCCAGTAAGGAAGAATGGCATTCAGCATTGCTTTTTTATCATTTTCATTTTTACATAATCCGTATAAGGTACCCACTCCTAAATCAAAGCCATCAAGCATGATGTAAGTAGCTAACGTACCAAATAGAATTATACCCCACAAAATAATTTCCAAATTCATTCTTAAATTCCCTGTGGTTCAAGTTTTTGTTCAGGATGATGGTCATCACTGCCATCACTATCATGTTTATCTTTATGATCTAAAAATGAAAAACCAGTTCGGGCCGTTCTGAAGATCATGCGAAGACCTACCGTGTAAACAACAAGATATGTCAATGCAATTACACTAGCTGAGAAGATGACTTCAAATAAAGTCAATGACGGTGTTAAAGCATCAGTGGTTTTTAATATATTGTATATCATCCAAGGCTGTCTTCCAGATTCTGCTGTTAACCAACCTGTTACCGTAGCAAGAAAGCCTACAGGCCACATAAATGTCAGTCCAGTTAAGAATAAACGATTCGTGTACAACTTCCCTTTCATTTTCAGGTAAATAGCACCCAAACAAGCCAGCAGCATAAGAACACCCATACCAACCATGACTCTAAAAGACCAGAATGTTAACGGCACATAAGGGATAGCCTCACCTTTAGCTGTCCATTCTTTTAAACCTGGCATTGCGGCTTTAGCATCCCCTGTATCAATAAGACTTCCTAAGGGAGCAGGTAATGTAATCGCATAATCATTTGATTGCGTTTCCATATTAGGCCATGCAACTGCTACTAAACTTGCAGGATCTTCAGGCTCCCATCTTGCTTCAATTGCTGCCATTTTCAAGGGCTGCGTTTCGTTTAACAATGCGCCACTTTCATGACCAACCCAAAGTTGAACAAAAATTAATGGTATTGCAAACATAAATCCTAAGTTAATCATTTTCTTTGCATGAATCACAAATTTATTACGTAGCAAGTAATAAGCACCAGTCGATATAACAACAAAAGCCATAGTTAAGTAAGCTGCAAGTAACATATGAGCAACACGAAGAGGCTCCGAAGGATTGAAGTTGACTTGTAACCAGCTCATTGCTGCCACGACACCATCTACTTCTTTATATCCAGCTGGAGTCTGCATCCATGAGTTATTTGTAACGATAGCCCATAGAGAAATCAATGTTCCGATCGCAACCATTAGGTTAGAAACAAAGAACATTCTATCACTGAGATGCTTACGTCCATAGATCATAAGACCAAAAAAGATAGCCTCAATCATGAAAGCAAATGTTGCTTCGAAATAAAGCATGGTCCCTGTAATATCACCTACTTTCGCAATATAGTTACTCCAGTTTGAACCAAACTGAAAGGCCATTACTAAACCTGAGACAATCCCCATGGCAAAAGTGATTGCAAAAATTTTACGCCAATAGTCAGATAAATCTCTGTAAATTTGTTTCTTCGTTTTTAAATAACAACCTTCTAACACAGTTAAAAAAGTCGCTAAACCAATAGATATTGTTGGAAAAACGATATGTAATACGGCACAGCCAGCAAACTCAAATCTTGCTAACAGTTCCACAATATGATTAGTCATTATATTTCTCTTCTAAATTTGAACAAAATAACACATACAGTGGTTTTATAAAAAACCTCCGTATGAATGAATGCTCGGTCGGTTTGAGAATTTTAACATAAAATAAAATATCGACACAAGGACAAACCAAGCCAAATAAGTCTAAAATAACCTTTATTATTGAAATATTAATTCTTATATTTATAATCTAATTAAACAACACACAAAGAAAAATAAATATTATTCAATTAAATCATATGGTTAATTATAAAATTTACAAAATATCTTCAAATTTATCTAGCTTAAGTCAATTAAAGAAATTTTTAAAAGAAGCTTTAAATGAAAGTTATATTTATCAGCTTAGGACGAACTTATTAAGTTTTGAAAAAATTAGTACTTATATAGAAAATAATATTATAGAAATACCACAATTAATGATTAACTCTTCCACTTTTAATTGGTCCCAAAAACATAATAAATATTTCGTTGGTATTCATCTAACTTCAAAACATTTAAAAATGTGTTCACATGCCGATATGACAAGTCTACGAAAACAATTCAAATTAATTTCAGCATCGTGCCACAATGTTGAAGAAGTTGGACTTGCCAATAAGCTCGAATTAGATTTCATCACTTTGTCGCCCATTCAACACACATCTTCTCATCCTGAAGTTAAACCTTTAGGTTGGACAGTAGCAAAAAATATTGTTAGGATTGCAAATCCTAAAGTCTATGCATTAGGTGGATTAAATCTTCTAGATCTAACGAGAGCTTGTAATAATGGCTTTTGGGGTATATCTGGAATTTCTAAGTTGTAATAACTTTTTTAAGGCAATTCATTTTTAACATTAATTGAGTGTATTCATGATTTTAAAAACTCCAACATCCTCAGACTGGGTTCAAAAAGTATTAGAAAATTTTGATAGTTTTTTAATTGACCATGCCCATGCAGAAAAAAAAGCATCCGGAATGGCTATGTCTATGGTTTCTCACTACCCAGATAAACCCGATATTGTAAAAGCCATGGTTGATCTTGCTTTAGAGGAAATGATCCATTTCAAACAAGTCATGAAAATTTTAGCTAACAAACAATTAACCCTCATTCCTGACGAAAAAGATATTTATGTTAATAATCTCAGAAAGTTATTTAGAAAAGGAACTGAGTTTTATCTAATGGATCGTCTTATAATTGGTGGCATTATTGAAGCACGTGGTGCGGAGCGATTTCAGTTGATTGCGAATGCTCTTTCCCCTGGAAAACTAAAACAATTTTATCTTCAAATAGCTGCGTCAGAAGAAAAACATTACGAACTTTTTTTTGAACTCGCAAAAAAATATTTTTCAAATGATGCAATTGCTCAGAGAACTGAATTTCTTTTAGCTGAAGAAGCTCAAATTGTTGACAAATTACCCCTTAGAGCTCTATTGCATTAACCATGGATGTAGTTGAAAAATATTTAACAAAATATGCAGAGGATGAAGTTCGTTTACTAAAAGACCTCCACTTTAATAAATCTTATAAATATCAAATTACAATTCCGGCATATAAAGAGTCATTTGATTTTATTGCTCGTTTAATAGAATCTTTCACGGATGAACTTCTAATATTGATTAATGTAAATCAACCAGATAATGTTGAAAACTCAAAAGAGCAAAATAACCTATTCAAATCTATATCTCAAAATTTTTCAGCCCGTCAATCTGTAGGGAACATTACTTTATTCGAAACGAATTCCTCTAAACCAGATTTATTATTGGTTGATAGATTTACATATCCGATCCCGCATAAAAAAGGGGTAGGACTTGCCAGAAAAATATTAGCTGATATAAGCTGTTGGTTAATTAAAAACAACATTGTAACCTCGCCATTTATAGCATCCACTGATGCCGACACAATATTACCCCTAAATTACTTTAATTTCTTGTCATCATATGATAGTGAAGAAACAGCTTTAATTTATCCTCATGAACACTTACAAATAGATAATTCAAAAATATCCTTATTAACAATACTCTATGAAAAAAAATTAAATTATTACGTCGATGGATTGAATTATGCACGATCCAGATATGCATATCACACCATTGGGAGTATGATTGCCTTTCACCATAAAGTCTATTGTATCGTGAGAGGGTTTCCTAAAAGATCGGCAGGGGAAGATTTTTACTTTTTAAATAAAGTCAATAAAATTAAGCCAGTCCTAACTTTAAAAAACCCAAAAATACAAATTTTGCCTAGAAAATCTGACCGTGTACCTTTCGGTACAGGTCCTACTATTCAAAACCTAATTGAAAACAAAATTGAATTAACCACCTATGATCCTAGAATATTTAAGTATCTAAAAGAAGTGAATCTTGTATTTAATGATCCTAGGGACTATAAGATTTTTGAGAGTTTTATTAAAGCTAGGATTCCTTTAATAAGTTATAATGCATTAAAAAATATAGGTTTTGAAAAATTTTTAGGTAATCTTAATAACCCCACTACTGAACAACTTAAAACTCAACTTTTTCTTTGGTTTGATGCATTAAAAACCCTTAAATTTATTCACTATTTTCAAAATCATGGATTTCACCAAGTTCCCGTAAATGAAGCGTGTCGTCATTTGAAATTACTTTAATTCACAATTTTTTTTAACAGGACATTTTAAACATACATTTTTATCCTCACATATAATATCTACATAATCACCATTGTAAATTTGTGTAGTTAATTTATGATAGGTTGATATTTCTTTGAAAACCCTTCTCGAACTCTTTTTAAAGTTATATCTATATAAACCTTTTTTAGTTGATATATATACTTTTTTAAGCTTGGTATTTCACTTCTAACGGCAATTAGTGCTGCTTTTACTTGAACAATATCCGCTCTACTTGGTTCTCTATAGCTTTCCTTATGTTCTATCATGTAAAATTGACCCCACCAATGTTTAAAAATAAAATCAGGTTTAGCAATAATTTTAAATTTATGGTTCACGAATGTTTTAGACTTTTTCCCTTCATCTAAATAAACCAACTTACCTTGCAAACCAAAAATATTTTTTTTGCGAAAGATTTTAAAAAAAATAATAAATACAATCAATGAACCTATTAAAATAAGAATTTTTAAAGAAAACACAAATTACCTCATGTTAAACCAAATAACAAAACAAACGATGATTGTAGCCATGATTAGTAATCGAACCTTATGAATTTTAGTTGTCTTTTTTTTGACTGAACGATTTAAGCGCTCATGTCCTTTTATTCCAATTTTTCGTGCTCTCTTGGAATATTGACTTATCGTGTACTTATTATATTGAAGATAAAAAGAGTGAGGACAATTAGAGGTTTGAGCGATGTCTGATGCACTGGGATATTTTTTCATTATATTGTATATATAAACAGCATGGATATATATACAATATAACTTGTAGCCTTAAAGATCAACTGTTTATACGACTCATGTAGAATGCATCTAAAAATCGTCCATCTCCATAGGCATAATTAGAACCTTTGCCTTCAATTTCAAAGCCAAATTTCTTATACAAACAAATTGCTGCCTCATTATCAGTGTAGACCTCTAGCTCTAACCTTTTAAGATTCAACCAATTATCCGAATAGTTTAGTATTTCAGATAAAAGAACACTTCCAACACCCTGTTGTCTACAGCTCTCTGATACTCCCATTGCTAAACGCCCACAATGTGATCTACGAGGAGACTTTTCCTGAACTAGCCAAACCTCACCAATCACATCCTCTCCTTTAGTGGCAACCAGCCAACGACTTGTATCTTTTTCAAATATTTTAGACATATCATCTAAGTTAGGGTAAGGAAGTTGAAGTGTATTTTTTATATAGGTTTTTTCACTTCTCAAGTGAAATAGACTTTGTAAATCTGATTTATTAATGTGCCGAACGTTAAATGTCATATATTGCCTCCTTATATTTTTTTTGTGTTTTCGGCAATATTTTAAAGAATGGTCTCAGCTTTAAAATAAAGCCGAGTTTATGTACTGGCTTTATTTTCCAGTAATAATAATGGTTTTAGTGCTATTAAAATTGATAGTCTGTATTAATAATCTTTTCATAGGTAGTTTTATACACACCAGCTAAATTTTCATAAATTAATGCCTCAACGTATAGGCATGAGTTTTTAAAATATCTAATGGAATTAAATCTAACACAGATTCATGACATGCTTCAAGAAAAATTAGAGGAGCAGCGTTAAACTCAAATGCTTCCTTCCATCTTAAAGCACAAAGACACCACTTATCTCCTGGTTTTAATCCTGGGAAATCCATCTCAGCACGCGGTGTTATTAAATCATTGCCTTTGAAGAGACTAAACTCCAAAAACTCCTTTGTCATAATAGCACATATTGTATGTCTTCCAACATCCTCTATACCAGTTCTGCAATATCCATCTCTATAAAATCCAGTTTGTAATTTAAAGCAACAACTTTGTAGAGGGGTTCCTAGCACATTTAATTCAATCATAGTAAAACCCAATTATTCATATTTTCTTAATTTTAGTAAATCTGGATTATTATTGAATAAATTGAAATTTTAATTAACCTTTTTTTCATTAATAAGACATCCTAAGTTAAAAAGTTTCTTTACAAAAATTAAAATATCTATAATCATAATTACATTTTATTGTTGTTGTTCTATAGGAGGAATTTTTGAAGCTTTCATCAAAAAATTTAAAAGTTTTAATAATTTTCGGTGTCATACTTACCGCAACAAATTTACGTGCTCCATTGACCGATGTCCCTCCCATTTTAGACTTCATTATCGCTCAATTTAACTTAAACCCAACCCAAGCAGGTTTAATCATTACCATTCCATTGATTCTTTTTTCTGTTTTATCCCCGCTAGCTCCAAAGATTTCGTTTTTATTTGGTATAGAAAAAACTATCTTAGTTTCATTGGTAATTCTTACATTGGGTATTCTATTAAGATCTATTAATCAGTTGTACTTTTTTTATTTCGGTATAAGCCTCATAGGAATTGGCATCGCCATTTCAAATGTTCTTGTGCCTGCATTGATAAAAAAATATATACCTAATATGATTCCTTTAATTACTGCATTTTATACATTGTCTATGGGAGTTTTTGCTGCAATATCATCAAGCCTATCTATACCAGTTTTAAATTGGATAAACACTTATAATTCAGTATATTCAACAGGAACACTTATCTCTATTATTATACTGCCTCTTATATCAATTGTATTTTGGATTATCTGCCTCAGATTTTGTTACAGTAACACAAACAAACATGTCTCTTTAAAACACAAAACAAATAGTTTAAGAATTCTGAAATCAACACTTGCATGGAACTTGACATTTTATATTGGTGTTAATTCTTTTCTGACATATTCTATCATGATGTGGCTACCTCTTATTCTTAATGATATCGGTTACAGTAAAGTAAATGCTGGTTTTATTCATGGTATTTTTATTTTGATGACCTCAATACCTAGCCTCGTTATGCTTCCTTTTTTGAGTAAAGTTAATCATCATAAATTATTTGCCCCCTCTTCTGGAGTTTTAATTTTTATAGGGTTTTTAGGCCTTCAGTTCATGCCATCTTTTGCAATTTTTTGGTCTATTGTATTAGGTTTCGGTACAGGTGTTGGATTTCTTTTAGCCCTTACATTCATGGGATTAAGAGGGAAAAACACCGAAGTAACATCTATCTTATCTGCAAAGTCACAAACTTTTGGATACGCTCTTGCTGCAATCGGTCCTATTCTAATTGGATATTTACATGACCATTTTAACAATTGGATGGAGCCAAATATTTTATGTATGTTTTTAGCCATTTCGCTTATATTAACAGGTTGGTTCGCAAGTCAAAATAAAGTTATTGAATAAGACTAAAATTTCAGAAATTGATTTTACAGTGTAAATAATTAATAAATCAGATTAATACTTTTTTCTGTTATTGCATTTTTTAGAGTTACTTCAGATATATTATGAAGTGCTTCATGAGTCAAAAATGCCTGATGTCCAGTAATCAAAACATTTGGAAAAATCATCAATCTTTCAAAAACATCATCTTGAATAATATCTCCTTTATGATCTTTGAAAAAAATGGACTCCTCCTCTTCATATACATCAATTCCTAAGGCACCAATTTTCAAGCCTTTAAGTCCATGTATAACATCTGATGTTTTAATCAAACCTCCTCTACTCGTATTTATTAAAATCACACCTTTTTTCATTTTATCAATTGATGTTTTATTAATTATATACTTTGTATATTCATTAAGAGGACAATGTAAACTTACTATATCTGATTTTTTGAACACATGATCAAGGGAAGATATTTTTACCCCAACTTTTAAAATACTTTCTGAAGGTTTTGGATCAAATAATAAAATTTTACATCCAAAGCCTTTCATAATATTAGCAAAACATTCTCCAATTTTCCCCCCCCCAATAATACCAACAGTTTTATTAAAAAGATCCATTCCCTCTAAAGCATTCAAAGAAAAGTTACCTTCTCTAACACGATTATAAGATTTATGAATTTTTCTATTTAAACACATCAGTAATCCGACGGCATGCTCGGCAACTGCATAAGGAGAATATTCAGGGACTCGATAGATTAACAACTTTTCTTTTTGAGCATAATCAAGATCTACATTATTAAAACCAGCACAGCGCAATAAAATTCTTTTAACTTTAATTTTATTTAATACTTTTAAAGTATCTTTACAAAGATCGTCGTTAACAAATGCACAAACAGCATCATAACCTTGAGCTAAGGCAGCGGTTTTAGGCTCTAATCGAAACTCAACAAAGTCCAAAGTAAAATTAAAGTTTTGATTAACACTTATAAATGATTTTTTATCATATTCATGGCTAGAGAAAAATAGGATTTTCATCAGATCAAATACTTATTTTTAATATTTATTTGATAGATTATGGCATAGTATATAAAATTTAATCAAATCATTATATTTAAATTTATTTAATGGAGTTCGCATGGATTCAATACTTCAAACATCAATAGCTACCTTTTTAGGTTTTTTTGCAATTATGAACCCAATAGCCAATACAGCAGTTTTCATTGGTTTAACATCATCTTGCTCTACTGAACAAAAGAAAAAAATTGCTTTCAAAGCATTAATTACAACTTTTATCATTATTGCTATTTTTATTTTAGTAGGGAATATTATTTTTAAATTTTTTGGTATTACTTTACCAGCTCTGAGAGTAGCTGGAGGGATTTTAATCTTTTTAGTCGGTTATGATATGCTGAATAATAAAAAAAGTGAAATGCACAGCGATGATGAAAAAAATTTATCTAATGAAGATGTCCTTAATATCGCAATTACGCCACTAGCTGTCCCTTTATTAGCAGGTCCTGGTACAATTGCTACAGCGATGAACTTTGCAGCATCTCAAGCACTAAGTGATGTGATTATTACCCTGTCTATGTTTGGATTTTTATGTATCGTAAGCTATTTATTCTTTATATACGGTCAAATAATTGTCAATAAAATTGGACAAAGTGGTTTGACAATGATTACAAAATTAATGGGTTTAATTTTAGCTGTTATTGGTATCCAAATGTTAATTGTAGGCATTCATACTGCTATTCAGATGTTTTAGTAATACTTTTCAAAATCTGAGTTGTAGCAAGCGAAACAGGTGAAATAACTTCATCTGCCCCAAGTTTTTTAGCTTTGGCTAAATTATTTACGTCGTTTATTTTCAGTATAATGTTAGGTTTGTTATATTTCTTTTCTTCAAAGAAATCTTGGATTGAAAGCAATGCAAGAATATTATCCGCATCATTCCTAAGACCTAAATATATATTAGCAGCCTGCTTTAAGTTTGTATCATCATAAATTTTTACATCATTATAGCGACCTGTTATAAATTGGTTGTTGGAGTTTGTTGTAAGATTCTGATTACCATGGTTTTCAGTCACTACGATATAAGAAGCTCTGTCTATAGATAATTTTTCGATAACTTGCTCAGTTAGTTCATTCAAACCAAATATAACAATATGATTTTTCATGTGAAATCCTTCTATTTTTAAGTTTTTGACAACCTTTTGGACCCTTGTGGTTATAGTCGATATAAAATAAGATAAAATAGCTGCAAAGCTCGCTAACCCAAAAAATGTCATTGAAGTTACAAAAACTCTAGCTGTTTCAGTTTTAGCAACAATATCACCATAGCCAATGGTACTATAAGTTACAATAGTAAAATAAATTGAATCAAGAAAAGTATGCAAATTTTCAAAATCATCTCTGAGTAAGTAACTTCCGAAAACACCATACCCAAAAGAAAGTACAAACGATAAAATAATCATAAAGTGTGAATATGACATGTAAAAAAAATTTTTCGTCTGAATAAAATAAGAATATGAAGATATCAAACAGAATAATTCAAATACGTGTAGATAAAAAAGCATATCATATTGATCAGAGAAAAAGTTAATACTTATAACACAAGTCAAAATACATACAGCACTCAACCACGAACTTCTTTTACGATGAAAAATTCCCCGCGCTATGACAATTAAAAAATATCCTAAAACAAAATAAGCAATACTGCTTATTCCAATATTGTAATTTTGTGATTGGAACAAAGAAGCAATCAAAGGTTTATTAATTAAGTCTGTCCCATCAAGATAATTAGTTAGAAACGGGTAAAACCCTGTTAAGATGATAATAATACCATTAATAACAATTAAGAAAGCAACTATGCTCGGTATTTTATTTTTAATTGAAGACAAAGTCATATTCATACTAATTTATAATTTTGTTGTTTATTATAGAAAAAAATAGACATTCTTTCATTTTATAATCATAAAATTTCTTTGTATCAAAAAAGTATCTCTTCTTTGTTTATGATTTTCAACTCTTTGTATATATTTACAAGGCATTTGTAGTTGTGACTATGGAATCAAATCATGATCAATATTGGATTATAAATAAAAGATATATTTCAATTTGTGATTTATTTAATACATTAAACAATGAGCGTATTCACATTTTTGATGAAAAAAAAAAGAATAGTTGAAATGATAATTTTAAAATGATGTTATAAACCACTAAAAATTTATCAGAAGGAAATTGAATGTTTTCAACTATATTAAATGCCCTTATTCCTGTTGCATTTGTTATTTTCTTGGGTTGGTTTGCTGGTTATAGAAAGATTATTGATAACAAACATAGTGAAAGTTTTGCGACCTACGTAATGAACTTTAGTTTTCCATGTTTATTATTTTCAATCACTGCAACCTCAAAACTTGATGAGATTTTTGATTCAAATATTATTTTAGCCTTTACCATCAGTCTCATGGGCATGTATTTTATATGTTTATTTATCTATAAATATCTCTTGAAAAAAAATAAAAAAGAAAGTGCTCAAGGTGCTTTTGTTTGTTCTTTCCCAGACATGGCCTTTATGGGGATACCAATTTTCACAGAAATTTTAGGTTCAAAGGCGCTCCTATCAATTGTTATCGGAAATATGATCACAAGTATTTTAATGATTCCTCTGACTATTATTTTATTAGAGTCCACCTCAAATAAAAAACTAAATATATCACAAGTTTTCCTGCAAGAATTTATAAGTGTCGTCAAGAAACCACTATTCTTTGCGCCTATTTTAGGAATTATTTATGCTTATTCCGGTTTATCTCTGCCTTCAGTATTCAATGAGAGCTTAACGCTTATTGGCAAATCAACTTCTGGTGTATCTTTATTTGCGCTCGGATTGATCATGTCTAGTTTTGTAATTAAATTTAACAAAAATGTTTTGTTAAATATTTCTCTCAAAAATTTCTTTCATCCAGCTTTAATGATGGCGTTGGTATTTGTTTTTGGAATTAAGGGACTCATTGCGAAAGAACTTGTATTGTTGTGTGCTATGCCTACAGCCACAATGACAACCATGTTTGCACTTAAATACAATACACTAATTGAAGACTCCACAAGCTCTGCAATTTTAGGTACGCTAATATCTATTATATCTTTATCTCTTTTTATGGTTCTGGTTCACATATAAAACTGTCCTTACTTCAATATAAAAAAGGCAGATATTTCTGCCTTAATCATTTATAAAAGTTTAAAAGCCTACAACTTTTGTGAATTTATCTGAATATTTAAGATTTGACCATCGTATCATCTCCAAAGGATTTAAACTTTAATGAGGCAAACAATAATAAGCTAGCGATAATTATTATAAATAAAGGAAGGCCTAAAGTTGTTTTATGTGACAGCCATACTAAAAGTGCTGGCATAAATGATGCAATACCCAAACCGAGAGTATAGGAAACATTTGTTGATAAACAACTTACACTGCCTTTGAATCCTCTTCCTAAAATTGGCAACAAAATTCCTTTTAATGCGCCAGCAACAAAGCTCATAACAACCATAAGTGATGCATAAATAAAAAATGTTTGTATATTTAAACCTAAACTAACCAAACCAATCATTAACATAATAAGAGATACACTTACCACAAGAATTTTATTATTAATTTTATCATTCAAAAGTCCAAAAAATGGGGCAGAAAAAATGACACACCAAAGAAATATTTGTGAATAAGAGTAAGAAATGGCTTTACTGTAATGAAAGACATAAATCATATAGGGGATACATAAAAATGCAACCATAGAAAAGGTACTCGCAGCACAAAAAGACAAGGTTCCGTAAGTCAAAAGCCTACCAAAATTGGCAGAAAAGTCTTTACCCAAAGTTTTCAAGCAAACCATTTTTTTTTCTTCTGATATAAACAGTCCATTTTTTTTATTTAAAACAATATGGACTAAAAATAAAATTAATGATAATAAAAAAGGAAGTCGCCAAATCAAAGAAGTATCCGAAACTTTAGAAACAACACCTGCGGCAATCAAAGCCATTGAATGTCCCAATAATGAAATAGACATACATATACCAAGTGAAAATCCTTTATACTTAATTTCATCTCCCAAGGACTCATTCATAGAGATTAAGGTACCAAATTGTCCTCCCATTGATAATCCTTGTAAAAGTCGTAAAATTACCAAAATGATTGGTGCTGCAACTCCTATAGTTGCATATGCTGGTAAAAGTCCCATTAGAGAAGTAGAGATAGCCATCATTAATATCGAAATATTATAGCTTAATTTACGACCGTAAATATCTCCGATTAACCCAAAAATTATAGCACCTATTGGGCGTACTACGTTCCCTGCCGCAAGCCCTAATAACAGTGCAATTACACTTTCACCAATTGCTAAATTAGGTAAAAAAGCTTGAATTAAAAAAGGCATGAAAGATAAATATAAAAATGCGTCGTACCATTCTATTATATTTCCAAATGCTAATTTCATTAACTGTTTAGTTGATGTATTCATATTATAATCACCGATTTTTTAAATTTAAGTTATGTTGCAACATATCATTTAGTGATATATTACTCTTATAAATGTACTCAAGAATTAAAAACTATATTGAATTTGTCCCCAAACACCATTTCCTTGATGGTAAGAACTGCTTGATGGGATTAAATCTTTGATATATTCAACACCTGTTGAAAAATGCCGATTAAAGAGATAATTATAAGTTAGTAATAACTGATTTATACTTGTTTGTTGACTATTTTTACCAAAACCCAATGGTTTTCCATTTTGAACTAAGTTTTCTGGATTATCAAAATCAAAAAATCTTGAAAAATCATATTCAAGACCAATATGATGTCCACCAGTAATGTATTGAACCGCTGTCACAGTAGAATAAAATTTTGCTAATGAGTTCCCAAATTCAGGAGCACTTTTAAAATCACTTCTACCAAAAACAAATTGACCTGTTTTATCTACCCCAGAGATACCGGAAGTAATACTTTTACCATAACTTAAGGTTTGAGCTAAATACCAATTTTGACTACTATAACTCATGTCTAACTCTGTCATCCAAGCTTTTCCGAAATTTGCTTCCAGTGTTTTAACTTGTGTGATACCAGCACCTGCACCTAATTTAACACCTGAGTCACCTAAGGCATAACTTAAAAAGAATTGACTTGGACTTTTATAACCAGAATCATTCCAACCTTGATAATCTTCATTTACATTGTAGTTACCATCACTCAATGCAAATGTACTATAGAGTGAAAAATTATTGTTTAAATAATTATAACCAATGGTATTTCTTTGACGTTTTTGAAATGGTTGTGGAACAACTGAAGTTGTTGCTCGATCCTCATAATTCAAACCAATTGATGCAAAGTGTCCTTTATTCAAAGCACCATACATAAACCCATAAAGAAATTGACCATATCTATCGTCACCAATACCGGCATATAAAGACCGAGGGGTTACCCCTAACTTACTATTACCCCAAACCCGAGTATAAAAATAACCTATCCCATATGTATGCTCTGCAAAATATGATTTGCCCTGAAACCATAAATTTGTATAGTTCTGATTATAAACATCTCCCTTGGATGCATGTTCTAAACCTTTTGCTCCCGTTCCACCAGGAATGTGCGCATGACTTATATCATTATCATATGTAAAGAAAGTAGAACGAATATATCCACCCCAGGAAATGCTTGTTTTATCTTGTTCATATAAATTTTGTGATATTGCGCTTGATGTGAAGCAACTAATACAGAGAGAAAGAGGCAGAGCAACTTTCCAAGATTGAATAAGGTTATTTTTTTTCATTATTTTCTCATATTTATTTATAGTAATTTTGAGTGGGAAATATACTTTACATTTAAACTAAATGATAATGATTATCATTTATTGGCATGATTACTTTTTGTTATTATTAACAAACCCAAATGAAATTAATTAAAACTTAAGACTCTTGCAGTTTAAATATGTTATTCTTTAATTTTTAAAAAGGAACCCTTACCATGAATAAAGTTGCAGTTGTCAGCGGTGGCAGTAACGGAATCGGTAAATCTATCGTAAAATTACTAAGAAAAAAAAATATAACTGTCTACAATCTCGACATCCAAACTGATGAGTGTGATCATTATTTAAAATGTAATTTAGCAAATAAAGAAGAAGTCAATGAATGTATAATGCAAATTATAAGAGATGAGCATACAATAGATTATCTTGTATCTTCTGCAGGCATTCATTTTTCGGGTAATATTGAACAAACTACCTACGATGATTTTAATAGAGTTTTACAAATAAATGTTGGTGGGACTTTTAACTTATTAAAAGCAGTCCTCCCCTATATGAAAAAAAATAATGCTGGTAAGATAGTCTTATTGGGTTCTGATCAATCCAAAATTGCTAAGCCTAACTCCAGTTGTTACAATCTTTCCAAGCATGCTATTGCATCGTTAGCTAAAACAACCGCTATAGATTATGCCAAGCATAACATTTTAGTTAATGCGGTTTGTCCTGGCACGATAGAAACACCTCTCTATCACAATGCTATCGAAAAATATGCCAAAAAAAATAACATACAACACATAGAACAGTTACACGAAGAGGAAGCTAAGCTTCAACCTTTAAACAGAATAGGACAACCAGATGAAGTTGCTGAGTTAATATATTTTTTATTATCTGATAAAAATAAATACATCACTGGAAGTCTACAAATGATAGACGGCGGATTTACTGCTATCTGATTTTAACTTATTGACAGGGACATCTTATGCAAAAAATAATAGATCCTCATCTTCATTTTTTTAATTTGGATATCGGACAATATAATTGGCTCAAATCTGAAAATCCACCTTACTGGGACGACAAAGGCATTATCCAAAAAAACTTTTCTGAAAAAGATTTAATGTTAGGTCCGCATTTAAATTTAGAATCCTTTGTCCATGTTGAAGCTGGATTCAGTAATGAGCAACCATCCAAAGAAATTGAATGGCTCGAAAAAGTAATTTCAAAACCTTTCAAGTCAATAGCTACATGCAATCTCCAACAAAACCATAAACTTTTCAATAAAAATATAGAAGAACTAAAACGATTTCAAAGTTTCATTGGCGTCAGGGATATTATCGATCAAAATGGTCACAAATTATTGCCAAATCAAGAAGCCATGAGAAATTTTGAAATTCTAAATGAGAATAAACTAATTTTTGAACTGCAAATTGATAAACTTAGCAACACTAATAATGAATTTATTAAAGAAATCACAAAAGCTTTCCCAAATATCAAATTTGTTTTAAACCATATAGGTTTTCCTGCGTATAGCCATAATAATTTTGATACCATGTGTTTATTGAAAGATCTAAACCAATGCGAAAATTTATATATAAAGGCTTCAGGTTGGGAAATGATGAATCGAAATTATGAATTAATTTTTGTGGAAAATATTATGTCAGCTTTAATCAACCACTTTGATACAAACAAGATCATGTTAGCAAGCAATTTCCCACTTAATTTGTTTAAAGGCTCATATGAGGAACTATGGGACAATTATTTTCATATACTTAATGACGAACAGTTAACCCATAAACTCACATATCAAAATGCTAAAAATATTTACAATATTTAAAATATGAACAAAAGTTAACTTTTGTTCATATTAATAAACTTTTATTTGATAAGTATTTTGTGACCCCTTGATAAAATTTCATCATTTAGATGAATGCCTAATCCAGGCTTATCACTTACATTAAACTTACCATTAATTGGTTGAGGATCCTCGATACATAGCTCTCTGTTCCATTTTTTTATTGCATATGTATGATGCTCATGGATTAAGAAATTAGGTATTGCTGATTCAAGATGTAAGGAAGCAGCTGTAGCAACTGGACCACCACAAACATGCGCTTGAATTCTCACGTCAAAGATATCAGCATAATCACAGACTTTTTTTGTTTCTGTAAAGCCACCGCATAAACCAATATCAGGCTGAAGAACATCAACACTTTGATCTTCTAAATATGGTCTTATTTGCCATCTATTATATAATCTTTCTCCACCCGCAATTGGTACATCAAGTTTTCTAGCTACTTTTTTATGTAACGAATGATTCAAATAATTAACAGGCTCCTCATAATACATACAATCAAACTCTTCGGCAATTTCCCCTATTTGGATGGCAGAAGTTGCTCCCGGAAGGCTATGACATTCAAAAATTATATCAACCTCATCACCAACTTCTTTTCTAATAGCTTCCATTCGTGAGCGATATAATTTCATTTCAGCACGAGAAATGATGTTTGTTCTATCATAGTAAGTATTTCCATCTTTATCATACATAATAGGGTCTACTTTGACAGCATCATATCCATCCTCAATAGCTTTTCTTGCAGCTTCACCATATTCCTCTGGTTGCACCAAAGCTTTAAAATTATCAGACCAATCAAATTGAAGCTGAGAGGCATAAGTTCTCAAATTTTCATTAACTTTCCCACCCAACAACTGATAAACTGGTAGATTCAAAGCCTTACCTTTAATGTCCCAAAGTGCTGTATCAATTGCACTCATTGCAGAGTATATAACAGGCCCCCCACCTAGACCCCAAAAGCTTTCACGTAGCATTCTTGACCACAGTTTCTCTGTACAAAATGGGTCAAAACCTATTAAAAAAGCTTCAGCAAATTCCTTTATCATATTTGCTGCTGCGCTATGTCCTAAATCATAAGCTAGACCCGCTTCTCCAACGCCACTAATTCCTTCATCAGTATTTATTCTAACAAAAACAGGTGTCCATTGAGGTCGTTCAGGACAAAAACTATCAAAAACTTCAACTGAAACTATCTTCATTATTACCTCTTACGTCAATTATGATGCAAATGATGCATCTTTTTTATGAACTCTTCGTAAAATAGAAGGCCATGTCAAAACACCTCCTGTTTTACCTAAATTTACAGCTTTTTGCTGTCTTGCAACATCATCTAATATAGATTGATTAACTTTTATAATTTGTTGGCCTGTCGACTGCATCATTATTTGAATTTCACATGCTCTTTGTAAATCATACATTCTCATGAAAGCATCACCAATTGTAGGTCCTACAGTTAATGCTCCATGGTTAATCAATAACATATGATTGTGGCTACCCAAGTCATTTTGAAGTGTAAGCCTTTCGTCCTCATCAACAGCCAAACCCTCATAAGAATGATATGAAAGTGAATTAAGAGAAAACATAGAATATTGGCTATAAGGTAGCAAGCCACACTTTTGTGATGCTACTGTCGCGGTTTCATTAGTATGAAGGTGTAAAACACACATGACATCTGGTCGTGCTTCATGAACAGCTGAGTGAATCGTAAACCCCGCAGGATTAATATCACTCATATTGTCACCAATTACATTACCATCTAAGTCTACTTTTACTAAAGATGAAGCTGTGACTTCATCAAACCCCCAACCATAGGCATTTACAAGATAATGCTCTGTATTTGGAATTTTTGCTGAAATATGAGTATGTATTAAATCATCCCAACCCATAATAGAAACCATACGATAACATGCTGCTAAATTGACTCTTACTTCCCATTCACAGGCACTTACTAAATTTTTTAAACTTTTTTGCTCTAACTTAAACATTCTATTTCCTTATTGGGAACAGCCACGCCCACTGATTTTTAAAGATTTAACGATTTTATCATTATCATCAAGTAAATACATGTCATCAAAATTATTCAAGGTTGTATCACAATGACTGGGAATTAAGAGAACTTGGTCACCTATATTTAAATTCATGGATTCATCTTCAATGTCTAAAATACCATGCTCATCACCGCCACAACGATACGTTACACCCTTTAAATCGAAAACAGAGGGCATTCCGTGATCGATACTTAATGACTTCATACCAGCATCTATGACTAGTCTATTATGAGCTGGCTTAGAAATAACGGTACTCAATACCATTAAAGAATTACCAAAATTTATATTATCTGAATCATTTGGCTTCATAATTTCTTTATAAGCCTTATCCATAAATATATAAGACCCACATTGTATTTCAGAAAAAAAACTATTATCAGAGGCGTAAAAAGTACCAGTTCCAGCGCCGCTTATAATTATTTCATTTTTTTCAATTTTATAATCTTTAAAAAATCTTTTTATAGGATTTAAAGCTTGAGCTGCTTCAGATAACCTTGATTCATAATTTTGTACCAATTGCAGATGCCCACTATAGGCTTGAATGCCACAAAAATTTACATGTTCTTTCTGATTAATTAAATCAATCAAGTTTTTTAAGTTTTCATCAGGAATCAACCCACAACGTTTCTGTCCTGCTTCGACTTCAACTACCAAGTTAATGATGACACTTTTATCTTTTGAAAAACTATCTATTTGCTCAACATGATAAGCACTATCAACAACCTGGTATAAAACCAAACTTGGGAAGTTTTTCTGGAGCTCGACTAATCGCTTGAACTTTACGGAGCTTGCAATGGGTGTTGTAATTAAGATATCTTTAATTCCATGCTCAGCCATGATCTCTGCTTCACTTAATTTTGAAACACAAATTCCACTTGCTCCAAGTTCAATTTGCATATTTGCTAAATAAGGTGTCTTATGAGCTTTAGTATGTGGTCTTAAATTAATATTTTTTGAATCAGCATATTTTTGCATCTTCATTAAATTATCTTTCATTATACTCTTACGTATAATGAGTGCTGGCGTGTCAAGTTCTATCATAAATTACTTCTTCTGTCCTAAACATGAGCCAATCATTGCACTTTTATTATAACTGTGTCAATAACCTAAGTATCTTTATTGATGTACAACATTAACTTACTAAAATTCAGTTTAATAAGCTTATGCATTTTTAAAAAAAATATATATTAACCTTATAGTTATCTATTTTATATAGAGCAAATTCAACATCATTGTGTAGTAAAAAATGTTGAATCAACCAAATAAAAAAACTCATCTTATTCCAATTAGTCTCTACCATCCAATACTCTCACCTTTTTTTGAGTACTATAATCATTTTTAACTGACTCTCCCAACCCTAATTTATGCAATGCCTCTTTTTCGGTTACACCCAAATGACATTTCATTATATCAACCGCAACTAAGTACTCTTCCATATCATTTTCCTTTCATTCAAAACTTATTCATTGCTACCATTAATATTCACAGAAAATATCATTTTTTTCAATAAGTTAGTTTTTAAAACAGAATTAATGGGATGGTTTTGATATTTTTGGGATAAATTTTTTTTTCATTCACATCTTTAAAAAAAATTGTTAATTTAATTTCGATATCTTCATTATAATTAGTTATTTATAAGCGTGAATTTGTTTTAGCTTATAAGACATGTATGAAAAAAATATCTCTTAACATAGAATCGTTTTAAATTAAGATCCTGTTATAGGAGGGGATGAATGAAACAAAACTTAATACTTGGTGCAGGTTTTATAGGAAGTGCCATTATACAACAAGATCCAAGTTGGCTAGGCACATCCAGAACGAACAAAAAGTATTTAATCCTGGATCCTAATAAATCATTAGATCATATTAATGGAGGTACACTTATAATAACCTTCCCTATTAATAATGTTGAAAAAAGGAAATTTAAAGACTTTTGTAATTGGGTTCAAAATTTTGAAAAAGTTATTTTATTAAGTTCAACAGGTGCTTTTTTGAATAAAGAAAATCAAAAGTTAGTTGATGAACATTCACCAATTGATATGGAATCAGAGAGATACCAACTTGAAACAAAACTCATGGAGTCTCAAAATTTCACAATTTTACATTTAGCAGGTCTTTACAACAAAATAAGAAACCCTCTTAATTGGCTTGAGAAAAATAGAATTAGTGAAAGCAAAAATGCTGTTCGATTAATACATAGACAGGATGTTGCTCGAATCATTAATCTTTCTTTTAATAATCTTAAAAGTGGGGAACGTTATATTCTAAGTGATGGAGTTAGGCATTATTGGTATAATATTCAAGAATTAGGACTGACACAAAATAGATTTAGTAAGAATTATCATAAAAAAGATTTTAATAAACTTAACCAACTCACTTATAACTTTTCTATACAAAAAATAAAACAACTATTACCAAAAGAGTTTAATTTTTTAAGTCTGGAGAAAGGTATAACAATAGAATAAAACTCTCTATTAAAATTCATTAAATTTTTCAGTTAGATATTTAAACAATTTTTATATATCGCTTTTTTGATTAAAGTAATTAATGTTTTTTTAAGATTGTATTCTTGTTTAAAGTTTTTTTTGATTTAATTTTTTTTATAAAAGCTTCATTTACAATGATAATAAAAATGCCAATCCATATGAAAGAAAATGTTATAGCATTCGTCATATTAAATGTTTCATTTAACAAAAGTGTAGCGAGAAAAAACTGAATAGTTGGTTCAACATACTGCATAATTCCTACTACATTTAAATTAATATGTTGAACCGCCAAAGTAAATAATATAAGCGGTAATATTGTTACAAAGGATGTCCCAATATATAAAATTAAATCATTACTTCCGATTAAGGAATCTTGTTTGTGAAAATGGAAATAGTATACCAAATAGACCAATGCTAGTGGAACAAGTAATAATGCTTCTAAAAAGATTGATGTAATTGAGTCAAGTTTTATAAATTTTTTCATCATTCCGTACAAAGCAAAAAAAACTGCCATCAAAATAGAGACTAACGGAAATGTATGGTAAATTGAAATTTGGTAAAAAATGCCTACGATTACCAAAAACATAGCAATTTTATATGAATTTGGTAGCCTTTCTTTAAAAATAATAGTACCTATAAAAATGCAAATAATAGGGTTTATAAAATACGCTAGACTTACCGCTAAAATATTTTTTTGATTGGAAGCCAATGCAAATAACGTCCAACTCACACAGTAAATTATTGAAGCCAAAAAACAATATATAACCGTTTTAGACGTGAAAATTTCTTTGAAGTTTACTTTAGATTTATTAAAAATTTTTACAACTAAGTAAAGCAGAGGTACCGAAAAAGTAATTCTAATTGCCAACAATAGAAATATATCCATTTTATGAATCAATGCGAAGTATAAAGGAGCAATACCCCAAAAGAAAAAAGCTAAAAAGGCATATATAAAACCTTTGTTTGATTCTGTCGTTTGCACTTAACCTTCACTCTCAACTCAATTAAAAAGAGAACTAAATTTTAGTTCTCTTTTATTACTTAGAAATCTATTGTATATGTTTTTTACATTATTTCTTAATGTTTTTCAATATATACATTTTTAGCATAAAAATATGCTAAAGGATTCTGGTTCACCCATCCTTTAACATAAGGTTTAACTAAATAAGGCAAACTTGACGAATATTGTGGTGCAATAAACATTGTTTTATCAATCACTTTATCAACTTCGGTAAAGTATTTGCGTCTTTCAGCATCACTGCTTGCTGTAGCGGCCTTATCAAGCAAAGAGTCATATTCCTTATTGTGGAAATGTGGACTATTTTGTGTTGAAGTAGAAGTAAATAATCCATAGAACGTTGTTGGATCATTATAATCTCCATACCAATCATCCGCAGCAACTTGAGTAGAAGGAGCACTTCTTTGAGCTAACCAAGTTTTGTATTCAACGACATTTAACTTAACTTTAACAGGCAGTGTTGATTGCCACATGGATTGTATAGCCTGGGCTGCTTTTTTAAATTCCGGCTTATTCGGCAATAAAACAGTAAATTCTAATGGATGTTCTTTGTTAAAGCCTGCTTCATTTAATAACTTAACAGCTTTTTGAGCCAAGGCTTTTGGATCTTCTTTTGCCCATGCAGGTCTAAATTGATTGTGACCTGAAGTTGTTGGGGGTAATAAAGAATATAGTGGTTTTGATCCCATCCCAATAACTGAATTTGCAAGAGCTTCTCTATTAATGGTATAGCTTAAAGCCTTTCTAACTTTTACATTATCAAAAGGTGCCTTTTGTGTATTAAAATCGTAATAAAATACTTTCAAAATATCACTAGTATGAAGTTGATTTGGCATTGCCTTTTTAATTGAATTGTATTGTTCAATTGGAACCGTATAAGTTGTATCTAAATCGCCTGATTTATAGAAATTTACTTGGGTAGCATAATCGGGTACGCCACGATAAATAACTTTATCTAACACCGTTTTCTTATTATTCCAGTAATTTGTGTTTCTAACCGATACGACTTTTTCGTTAACAACCCACTGGTCAATTTTAAATGCCCCATTTGAGACCATATGTTCAGGTTTAAAATAGTCTTCACCCCATTTTTTAAAGTTTTTTTCTGAAATGGGAGAAGCAAAACCTATACCTAAGGTACTCACAAAGTAAGGGGTAGCCTTATCTAATTTAATTTGTAACGTTGTGTCATCCAAAGCTTTTACACCCAGTTTATCCGGTGAAACCTTTCCATCCATAACTTCTTTAGAATTGACGACATTACTTAAGGATAGGTAATAAGCATATTCAGAGCCAGTCTTTGGATCGACCCATCTTTTGAAAGCAAATTCATAATCATGAGCTGTTAAGGGAGAGCCATCAGACCACTTCAAACCAGGTCTTAAATGGAAAGTGACCGTTTTACCATCTGGACTAACGTCCCAAGACTTAGCATCACCTGGAATTATATTCCCTTTATCATCATAGTTAACCAGTTGGTTATAAACGTCTAATAAAACTGCATTAGAAGCAGCGTCGGTAGCTTTGGCTGGATCCATCGTTACAGGATAATCTCTCGTACCTTCTTTCAATACTTGTTCTTTTGCTAATTGAACTCCACTTGGAACATCTGCTGCATTAACAACAGGCGAAAGTGTTACGGATAGTGAAGCAATAGTTGCAAGTGCAACTAAGCTTTTTTTAAAGCTTATATTCATTATTTCCCTCATTGCGTTTGTTTGTATTTATTATAATTTTATTTTTTGCTACCTAATCAAAATACCAAGATTAATAGACAAAATCTATAGCTATAGCTAATTTGATATTTTTTACTAATTAACATTGTAGTTATAAAATTATTATTCAAAAAATTGATGTTTTTATGCAGTATGCACAATTTATAATGGATTTGTTGAAATTTTGCGCACATAAATTGCCATAACAGATGCCATTTTTTAATGCAAAAATAAGTATATTAATTAGAAAAACAAAGATAAGCTTTATAAATATATTAATCTTATTATGTTCTATGAAGCTATAGGTAATGATGTTGATTTTTTTGAGCTTAAATAAATTAAATTTATATATGCATTTTAAACAAAAAATAAATATTCTAATGCATGAAAAAACAATCCATAAAGTTTTCTATTACTAGATTTATATTGAAGACGCTTGCATGTCTAAAAGAGATGGTTATTTTAATGCATTAAAATAACCATCTCTTTTTAACAAAATATTCAATCTCACAAGTTTATTTACTATTCAATATAAGATTGAACTTGAACTTATGAATGTTTCGTTATGTAAACATTTTTAGCATAAAAATATGCTAAAGGATTTTGGTTCGCCCATCCTTTGACATAAGGTTTAACTAAGTAAGGTAAACTTGACGAATATTGTGGCGCAATAAACATTTTTTTATCTATTAGTTTATCAATTTCAGTAAAGTATTTGCGTCTTTCAGCATCGCTGCTTGCTGTAGCGGCCTTATCAATTAAAGTGTCGTATTCCTTACTTTGGAAATGAGAACCATTTTGTGTTGAAGTAGAAGTAAATAATCCAAAGAACGTTGTTGGATCATTATAATCTCCATACCAATCATCCGCAACAACTTGATGCGTAGGTTGAAATTTTTCAGCTAACCAAGTCTTGTACTCAACGACATTCAACTTAACTTTAACAGGCAGTGTTGATTGCCACATAGATTGTATAGCCTGGGCTGCTTTTTTAAATTCAGGCGTATTAGCAACCAAAACAGAAAACTCAAGTGGATGTTCTTTATTGTAGCCTGCTTCATTTAATAACTTAACAGCTTTTTGAGCTAAAGCTTTTGGATCTTCTTTTGACCATGCTGGTTTAAATTGATTGTGACCAGCAGTGTTTGAAGGTAGTAACGAGTACAGAGGTTTTGATCCCATCCCAATTACTGAATTTGCAAGAGCTTCTCTATTAATCGTATAGCTTAAAGCCTTTCTAACTTTTACATTATCAAAAGGTGCCTTTTGTGTATTAAAATCGTAATAAAATACTTTCAAAATATCATTAGTATGAAGTTGATTCGGCATTTCTTTCTTGATTTTACTATATTGTTCAATTGGAACCGTATAAGTTGTATCTAATTCACCTGATTTATAAAAATTAACTTGAGTGGCATAATCGGGTACGCCACGATAAACAACTTTATCTAACACCGTTTTCTTATTATTCCAGTAATTTTTGTTTCGAACCGAAACAACTTTTTCATTAATAACCCACTGGTCAATTTTAAATGCGCCATTTGAGACCATATGTTCAGGTTTAAAATAGTCTTCACCCCATTTTTTATAGTTTTTTTCTGAAATCGGGGAAGCAAAACCTATACCTAAAGTATTCACAAAATAAGGGGTTGCCTTATCTAATTTAATTTGTAAGGTTGTATCATCCAAAGCTTTCACACCCAGTTTGTCCGGTGAAACCTTTCCATCCATAACTTCTTTGGAGTTCACGACATTACTTAAGGATAGGTAATAAGCATAGTCTGAGCCTGTTTTAGGGTCTACCCATCTTTTGAAAGCAAATTCATAATCATGAGCTGTTAAGGGAGAGCCATCAGACCACTTCAAACCAGGTCTTAAATGGAAAGTGACCGTTTTACCATCTGGACTAACGTCCCAAGATTTAGCATCGCCTGGAATGATGTTACCTTTATCATCATAGTTGACCAATTGGTTATAAACGTCTAGTAAAACTGCATTAGAAGCAGCGTCGGTAGCTTTTGCTGGATCCGCTGTTACAGGATAATCTCTCGTACCTTCTTTCAATACTTGTTCTTTTGCTAATTGAACTCCACTTGGAACATCTGCTGCTTTAACAACAGGAGAAAGTGTTACGGATAGTGAAGCAATAGTTGCAAGTGCAACTAAGCTTTTTTTAAAGCTTATATTCATAATTAACCTCATTGTGTTTGTATATTTTTATATTTATATTTTTCATTACCTCATAAAAATACCAATATTAATAGACAAAATCTATAGCTTTAGCAAATTTGATATTTTTTACTAATTAACATTGTAGTTATAAAATTATTATTCTAAAAATGATTGTTTTTGTCCAATATGGGCAATCTGTAATGTATTTGTATAAATTTTATGCACATAAATTGCTTGGACGAAAACACATGTTTAATACACAAATAAGTGTTTTCGTCAGAAAATCCAAGTTAAGTTATATAAATACATTAATCTAATAATGTTCCATAAACCTATATGGAATGAAGTTGATTTTTTGAGCTTTAATAATTAAAGTTATATATCCGTTTCAAAAAAATATTCATTCTCACTAGTTTATAATACTATTAAACATAAAGTTGAATTTGAGCTTATGAATGTTCTGTTATGTAAACATTTTTAGCGTAAAAGTATTCTAAAGGATTTTGATTGACCCAACCTTTCACATAAGGCTTAACCAAATATGGTAAGCTTGATGAAAATAATGGTGCAATATTCATGTTTTTATTAATCAAATGTGCTAATTTAATAAAATAAAAACCTCGCTCCTTTTTACTTTTTGCATCAAATGTTTTTGATACCAAAGTATCATATTCATGATTTGAAAAATGAGAGGAATCAAGGCTTGAGGATGCGAAAATACCATAAAATGTTAAAGGATCATTAAAATCAGCCGTCCAGTCATCAAAAACTATGTCATTCGACTTATTCATTTCTTCTGATAACCATGTTTTATATTCAACTACATTTAAATTAACTTTTACAGGTAATTGGGATTCCCACATTGCCTGTATTGCTTGTGCACTTTTTTTAAAAATATTTACATTAGGTAATAATATCGATACCACAAGTGGATTGTTTTTACTATATCCCTTATCATTTAATAACTTAATTGATAATTGTTCTAATTCATTTTGCTTTTCATTAGACCATCCAGGAACATAATTTATACTTCCCGATGTTAACTTAGGGACAACTGTGAATAATGGTTTTGTTCCCATACCAATGACGTATTTAGTCAGAGCTTGTCTATTAATTCCATAACTGAGCGCTTTTCGAATATCTAAATCATTCAATGGTTTTTTTTTTGTATTAAAGCTTAGATAAAAAGTTTTCAAACCATCTATATCATGCAGTTCCCTAGAATAGTTTTTTTGAATAGTTTGGTATTGCTCCATTGGTACTGTCCATGTAGTGTCCAGATCATTAGCTTTATAATAATTTACTTGTGTTGCATAATTATTGACTGTTCGATATTCTACTTTATTTAAAATTGTATCATGGTTATCCCAATAAAATGGATTTCTTTCCGAAACAGCTTTCTCGTTCACAATCCACTGCTTTAACTTAAAAGCTCCATTTGAAAGTAGGTGTTCTGGCTTAAAAGCTTTGTTGCCCCACTGTTCACAGTTTTTTTCTGAAACAGGAGAAGCATAACCTATTCCAAGCATCTTTATAAAATATGGTGTAGGTTTTTCTAACTTTATCTGTAAAGTATTATTATCAAGTGCTTTAACTCCCAATTTATCAACATCTTCATCTCCGTCAATAATTTTTTGAGCATTGGTTACATTCCCCAAAGCCAAATAATATGCATAATTGGAACCAATATTAGGATTAACCCATCTCTTAAATGCATATTCATAGTCATGTGCAGTAAGTTTTGAGCCATCGGACCATTTCAAATTAGTTCGCAAATGAAAAGTAACGATTTTACCATCAAGGCTTACATCCCATGTTTTGGCATCCCCAGGAATAACATTTCCTTTTTGATCATAGTTTATTAATTGATTGTAAATATCTAACATTATTGAATTTGATGCAGCATCGTCAGCTTGCTGTGGATCAAATGTTACTGGGTTATCAATGAGTCCTTCACGTAAAACTTGTTCTTTGGCTAGCTTAACATTTTTAGGTAAATTGATAGATTGCGTATTTGAAGCCATTATAAGTGTCACCATTAAAATTGTTTGTTTTAGAAACAATCTTATAGAGAAAGTATTATTCATTTTTTTCCTCGAGATTATTATTCATTAGTTTTTTTAATTTTGTACGGAGAAAAATACTAACATAAAAATGAATAATAATTCATTTTTATTGCATGAAAAATCGTTATCATTTTAAGTTAGTAAAAGTAATCAATTTATAAAGGGTACGAAAAATAGAAGATTTCAAAACAAGAAATATAAAACATCTGACCCTGCTTTGAGGTATATGTTCTAATCACCACTTTATATATTTAATAAAAAAAAATATTGGATTGAGATTTTTATTAGACTTACTATGTTGTTTTTTGTCTGGACTTAATTAATATGAAATTTATTAAAAACATATTCTTTTTAATGGTATTTTTTGGTTTTCCTATTGCAGCAAAGAATATTCCTGAAATATATATTTTTAATGGTGGGGATAGTATTTGCCAAAATCTAAAAAAAATTAACTATAAGTTTATATCTGGTGTTCAAGTTATTTATAAATGGAGAGATTTGGAACCTAGAAAAGGACACTATAATTTCAAATCTATTAATAAAGATATTACTTGTTTAAAGAAAATACATAAAAAATTGTTTATTCAATTACAAGATAGAACTTTTAATATAAATAATATACCCGCACCTGACTACATATTAGAAAAAAAATATGATTATGGAATTCAAAAACAAACTGATAATGCTGGGAAAAACTTAAAAGGCGTTGGTTGGGTAACTAAACAATGGAACCCAAATGTAAATAAAAGATATAGCTTATTAGTTGAGAAATTAGGTTCTACTTTTAACAATAATTTTTATGTTGCAGGAATAAACTTACCTGAAACTGCAATAGATGTTGAAATTACACACCCCAATTTTTGTAAGCAATATTTTGAAACAACACTTAAAAATTTATCTTTAATTAAAAAATCATTTCCTTCTAAACAAATAATACAATATGTTAACTTTTTTCCATGTGAGTGGGATAATGATCATAATTACATGAATAGATTATTTAAATACGCGATTGCAAATAAAATAGGTTTGGGAAACCCTGATACGGCTCCTTTTAAAAATTCGCAAATGAAAAATAGTTATCCTTTTTTCCATAAAAACAAAAATCTAGTTTTTCCGATTGGCGTTGCCGTCCAATCTCCTGATTATACATATATCAATCCTAAAACCCATAGAAAGTATACTATAAAAGAGCTATATAATTATTCAAAAAATTATTTAGGATCTGACATAATTTTTTGGGATGCGCAAGAACCTCAATATACAAAAAAAGTTGTCCCTTTTTTAAAGTCATTATCGCAACATTAAATAATGTATGGCTAATATAAACTTTAGTCTAATTTTTATCAAGCTGATGGGTTTATTAAGAAACAATATCCCCATCATTTATAAGGTTTTTTATTTATCACTTCTATGATGGAAATAAAAAAGTGCAATAGAGCTGTTCTGTTAACCCAAAAAATGAATCATTAAGGGATAATGACAAGAAGAAGTTATGGTAGATTTGATCCATAAAGCATTCAAGTAAACTGACTTTTAAAAAAGTATTAATAATATTTTTGCTGCAAAATGAATATTATTAAAAATAACTTATCATTTATTTGGAAATGTCTCAAGTTTTTCTTTAGCTTCAAGATTCCCCTGATTAGATGCTTTAATATACCATTCTTTAGCCAACTTTTTATTTTCCATTACACCTAAGCCATGATAATAAAGATCCCCTACCCTAAGTTGTGCAAAGGCATTTCCTGAAACAGCTGATCTTAAGTACCAGAACATAGACATTTCATAGTTTTTAGCTAAACCTAGTCCCTTCAAATAAATCCATCCCAAACTACTTTGTGCTATTGGGTTTCCATTATATGCACTCTTCTGATACCAATATTTAGCTTTCTCATAATTTTTTTTAACTCCTAGCCCATGACTATACAACCAGCCCAAGTTATTCTGTGCTGAACTATTGCCTTGTTTAGCAGATTTGGTATACCATGATACTGCTAACTGATAATCCTGAGGCACTCCTAAACCTTCATCATAAATTAATCCTAAGTAATATTGTGCTTCATCATATCCTTGTTCAGCGGATTTTAATAACCAAAACCTAGCATCATTATAGTTTTTTGGTTCCTCATTCAAATAAACCCATCCTATATTAAATTGAGCAAGATTATTGTTTTTTTTTGCTGATTTTAAAAACCATGACTTAGCCTTTTCTAAATCTTTTTCTACACCTAGTCCTTTCAAATACATCCAACCAAGGTTATTCTCAGCCTCTTCATTACTTTTATCTGCTGCTTTATCAAACCAAATTTTAGCTTTTTTATAATCTTTAACTACTCCCCACCCATTCAAATATAAATAACCAATATTATTTTCTGCAACAGGATATCCAAGATAAGCAGCTCTTTTGAACCACTCAAGCGAAACTAAATAATTTGTACTCACACCTGTCCCAGTCATATACATCCAGCCAATATTATTCATTGCTTGAACGTTTCCTAATTCGGATGATTTCAAAAACCAATAAATAGCCTGATCGTACTTCGCTTTTCCATCCTCTAAACCCTTCAAATAAATCCAACCCAAGTTGTTCATGGCCATACTATTGTCGTAAAAGGATGCTATTTTAAACCAGGCTTTGGCAAAATCTATGTTACGAGGAAAACCATAACCATTAAGATGCATCCATCCTAAATTGTTGAGAGCATTAATATTACCTTCATTACCAGCTATTAAAAATTTTCTAATCGCTCCCCAATAGTCACTATTAGTTTTTGCAGAGCTCAGTAAATCCATTCCTTCTAAATTTGCCTTCAATCCCAAATTATCATTAACCTTAGGAACATATTTTTGTTTGATCGAACATTTCATGTAACTTAGTTGCAACTCAAATAAGTTTTCATCGTCTAAAGCGTTAAGCTCATAACTTTTCAAATGATGTTTACGTTGCTCATCGGACATAATATCCTTATAAGTGCAATCACAAACAAGTTTATTTTCCATTTGATTCGTGCATTTTTTATAAAAATTTTCTTTTTCATCAGCTAATACTGACTGGGATAAGAGTGTACTGAACAAAAAAATCACGAATAATTTTGATTTAGAAAGATGCATATGTTTGATATTCACCGCTATTTTGTTATATTTGTCACATAATTATAATCAAAATAAATGAAAATTTAGACAAATGTTCACTTTTAAAACTTTTATTCTCTTTTTTGCTACAGCGATAGCAGAAATTATTGGTTGTTATTTGCCCTATTTATGGTTAAACGAAAACAAATCTATTTACCTATTGATCCCAGCCGCTTTATCATTAATTTTATTTTCATGGTTATTGACTTTACACCCTACTGATGCAGGTCGAATTTATGCTGCTTATGGTGGAGTTTATGTATGTACAGCTATTTTATGGATGTGGTTAATTGAAAATATCAAACCAACTTCATGGGATATTGCTGGTGGATTTATCGTATTAATTGGTGTATCTGTTATTTTATATGGTTCTCAACACTAAAAAATCAGCTGCTATCATCAGCTGATCTCTTAGTTATATTAAATATTTATTTTTTAGGCATTCACAGTTTCAGCTTGTATCTTCATTTCTTCATCTGAGTTATTTTGATTAATTACCTTTATTAACCAAGGTCTAGATAACCACATTAAAAATGCAATGAATAAAGTTGCTAACCCAATTTCAGCAAAAACACTCGTATAAACATGTAAGCTTTCCACGCTTGTTAAATGTGTACCTTGTTCAGGTGATGTCATATTACCAACATATGCGGCTAAAGGTCCGGCTAACATACTTGTTAAAAACCAAATCCCCATAACAAAGCCACTCATTGCAGCAGGACAAAGCTCAGCAACCATAGCTAACCCTAATCCTGATACCAACAATTCACCCACAGATTGTAATGTATAGGTTAAAAGCATCCATAGAGGTGAGGCAACGCCATTCTCAGCCGTAAAACGAGGAAAATAAAGCACTAAAAAAGCTAACCCGCACAAAGTCATACCAAAACAAAACTTTGTAATATGTGTCCCTGGCATCTTTTTATATAAAATGGCTAATAAAGGAGAAGCAATAATAATAACTAATGGGTTTAGCATTTGATATGAAGCTGCCGGAATAGTATACCCCATGAAGTTATTATCAATGTTATGAAGTGCAAAGAACGTTAAAGATGTAGGCATTTGAAAGTAAAGAACGAAAAAAATTATACCTTCTAAAATCAATAGAAAGGCTATCAGCATTCTCACCCTTTCTGTACCTTTTAAACTTAGTGCTGTTTTCAAGAAATATAAAAAACCGCCCGTAACGACCACATAAACAATCGTGTAACAAATTGTTGTGTGAGGTAACAGTTTTCCAAAGACAATAATAGCAATCAGTGAACCAATAAGGACCTGTAAAACACGTCCCATATAAAGTGGTTGTTTACCAGCTTCAGTTCCAATGTTTGATAAAACCTTATAAAAAAACAGATAGTTACAAAGACCCAAAAAAAGACCTACTGCACTGATCCAAAAAGCAGCAGACCATCCATACACTTGGGCAGCTATTGGAGCGATGAGCATAGAAACAAATGAACCAACATTAATTGCCATATAATAGAGTGTCATTGCACCATCGAGTGCAGGATCTCCTTTTTTATAAAGCTTTGATATTAAGGAAGATGGGTTGGCTTTAAATAAAGCATTACCAACAATAATACCCCCCAAGGCGAAAAAAATAGTTCCTTGTGTAGAAAGTGCTAATGCAATATATGAAGCAAACAATATGATTGCTCCAATCGTAATTGTTCTTTTGGCACCAAGATACTTATCGCCTATAAAGCCCCCAACCCAAATAAAACCAAAAACAAATGCAGCAAACGATCCAAAAGTAAATATACTCTCTTCTTGCGAAAACCCTAATTGTTTCACGAAATACAAAGCAAGAACTGCTTGCGTTGCATAATATCCAAAACGCTCCCATAACTCTATTCCCCAAATAACCCAGAATTGCTTTGGGAGAAGTTGTTGTTTATTTGATATATTTACTTCCATAATTTTCCTTTATGTGTGTTTTATATTATTAACCTAACTTAAAATTTTGAGTCCAAATTATATGTTTTATTTAGCTTTATAAAGTAATATTTAAATACCCAAAACTTTTTATTATAGCAATTATAAAAAATAAAATGTCAGAATTAACTTTTTTTTATTTTTACAACCACAAATGATGTTTTACATAAAATTAACAGAAATGAATATTAAAAAAAACAGAAATAAAATGTAAGCGTTAATACTTAATTATTTAAACTACTTCAAAATATTTTTTAAAAGCAAACTAAATAATGAAGTTTTATTCTTATATTTGAAAATTTATATTTATTTGGAAGTAAGTGATAGAAATGATAAAAGCAAACTTAATGAACTTTTGAAATTACATAAGTTTGCTTCTTTAATTGATAAAACTTTAATAATCTTTTGTTAGATAATTTTTTGATCTATTTAATTTAATAAATCTTCAGCTTTTACATATTCTAAACCTAAAGAATCAGAAACTGACTTGTAAGTTACTTTTCCTTTAAATACATTCAATCCATTCATTAAATGTTGATCTTCTAATAAAGCTTTTTTATAGCCTTTATTTGCAATCTTCAAAATATAAGGCAAAGTTGCATTATTAAGGGCAAACGTTGAGGTTCTTGCAACAGCTCCAGGCATATTAGCCACACAATAATGAACAACACCATCAACCAGATAAGTTGGCTCACTATGAGTTGTTGCAACACTTGTTTCTACACATCCACCTTGGTCAATGGCAACATCAACAATAGCTGCACCAGTTTTCATTTTCTTAATCATTTCTTTAGTGACTAGCTTAGGTGCAGATGCGCCAGCAACTAAAACTCCACCGATCACCAAATCCGCATCAATTACATGCTTTTCAATAGCATCTTTAGTTGAGAATACCGTTTTGATAGAACCACCAAACTGACGATCTAAAGATCTCAAAACTTCAATATTATTATCTAATATAACAACATTGGCTCTTTGACCTAGAGCCATTTGAGCAGCATTAGCACCAACAACGCCTCCACCAATTATAACTATCTTGGCTGGTTCAACACCAGGAACACCACCTAACAACAAACCTCTACCACCACATGATTTTTCTAATGCTTGAGCACCTGCTTGGATAGACATTCTTCCAGCAACCTCAGACATTGGCGCTAACAATGGTAAATGACCTTTATTATCAGTTACCGTTTCATAGGCAATACAAATAGCCTTGCTCTTTATTAAATCTTGAGTTTGCTCTAAATCAGGCGCTAGGTGAAGATATGTAAATAAAATTTGATCTTCTCTCAACATAGCACGTTCTGATGGTTGTGGCTCTTTAACCTTTACAATCATTTCACTGGTATCAAAAATTTCTTGTGCAGTATCTAAAATTTTAGCGCCTGCATTTACGTAATCTTCATCAGAAAACCCAATCCCTAAACCTGCTGATTTTTCAACATTAACAGAGTGTCCATTTGCAACTAATTCTTTGACAAGTGCAGGGACCATTCCCACACGATATTCATGAGTTTTTATTTCTTTTGGAACGCCAAGTATCATTATTTTATCCTATATAATTTATAACCAAAAAGCATGAAATAAGATAATTGAATTTGAGAAAAATGTGTAACTTTTTTTCAAAAAAAAACAGGATAATATCCTGATTTAACCACAATAAAAAGTTTTAAAAATCATGCCTGGCAAAAATTGTGCGACCAACGTCTAATTATTTAAGTTTTATCAGATTTTTAAACTTAAAATTAAAAAATAAAAATAACTCTATGAATGATCTATAATATATTCAGTTTCTTGTGTTTAGAAGTTCTTTATGATGAATCTTTTTTTGAAATTATTAATGATATTATTATTTTTAGTCAGTTGCTCTAATCAAAAAGAGCTCACTCCGCAAAATATTTCCGGTCGTTGGATATTAGAAAAAATTAATGAAAAGAAAGTTTCAATAGACGAAGTAAAAATACCACCATTTATCACTATTACTGAAGACTTCAAATTATCAGGTTACAACGGTTGTAATAATTTTTTTGGATTATATACAATATCAAGTGATCCTGCTTCCCTAGAGATTAAGAACTTAAATAGTACCAGGAAACTATGTACCAATAATCAAAGTATTGATAATCTTGAAAGATCCTTTATGTCTACTTTAATACAAAGCCCTCAAGTAGAAGTTTATGAGAACAAACTTATCATTGAAGGCTTACCAAACCATCTTACATTCATAAAAGCTGTTAACTGACGTTTTATCTTTGGATACTTTTATGTTGATCTAAATACAATGCTGCTTCTTCTTTTCCCATCCATTTAATCAGATTTTTCTCTGGGACATTCAACATATTTACCACTATCAAACCATCAAGACAATCATTAAAGGCAGGGTCAACATTAAAGCAAATTAACTTCCCAGTGATCCCTATATACTTCTTGAGCAATACAGGAACTGTTTTACCAGGATCAATTCTACTTATGACTTTTGATAAAAGTTGAATATCCCCCAGAGCAGTAAGCATATCAACATGCCAAAATCTCTCGCCTTTTTTATTCTTTAATGGATTAGTTGGTTCAACAAGGCTCGCCTTATTCGTATCATAATGATGAATTGATAAGCTTTCAGCTAGAAGTTGCTTCGACCATAAACTATAATCATCACTGATACTGACAGGTCCCCAAAAAGTAGTATATTTAGGGTGTCTAAATAGAAACTTATTTAATCCTTGCCATAACAATAACAAGGTCGTTACGTTTTTTTGATACTCTTGATCTATTACAGAACGCCCCAACTCTATCGAATTACCCAACTGTTTAATTAGATCGTTCTCATAATTAAATAATGTTCTAGAATATAACCCTTGTATTCCTTTTTTAGATACGATTTCATCCACTAAACCCAGTCTATAAGCACCCGCGATATTTAATTTAGTTTTATCCCATATGAATAAATGTAAATAATAATCATCAAATTCATCAATATCCAATGATTTCCCAGTGCCTTCGCCTACAGCTCTAAAGCTTGTTTCACGAACCCTACCTAATTCTCTTAAAACATTAGGAATATCTTTTGATTGAGAGCAATAGACCTCAAAATCTCCTTGTTCAAATAATTTATCATTTTCTAAATTTGATATATCTAAAATTAATTTATCTTTGGGTACTTCAGGTATAATATCTTCAAAGCCACTATTTGTGTCTTGCTTTACACCAACAATTTTGTTGTCTGAATGTTGTGCAGACAATAAGTAAGTATTTAATCTGTAATAATTAGTCAAAGCAACATCATTAGATAATGCCTTAACTTCATTAAATTTAATTGGCTCTCCAATCGCAATATTAATAATTTTATTACCTTTATTAATAAGCTCTCTAGGTAACATAGCTGTTCCTAAAATAGGATTTAACTTTTTAAGAAAGTAAAATAATTTACTATTTCTTCCATCTATATAAATTGGCACGGTAGTTGCCTGAGTTTTTCTAGCTATTCTAGAAACGCTCCTATTCCATTCTTGATCAGATAAAAGACCTGTTTCTTTGTCATAAAGCGAAACAGCCCCTGACGGAAAGACTAATAATACGCCACCATTTTCAACATGTGATTGAGCCGTTCTTAAAGCTTTTAAGTTGGCTTTTACAACACTATCCCCTGCAAAAACATCTACGTCAATAAATAATTCCGAAAGTTCAGTAATTCTTTTAAGAATATCGTTTGCTAAAATTCTAACATCTTTTCTTTTTTTACGAATGATCTCAGATAAAATTACACCCTCTGCACCACCTAACGGATGGTTTGCAACAATAACACATGGTCCAGACTCAGGAATTGAATCAATGGTTCCTTTCTTAATCTTATAATTGATTTTTAAAACATCTAAAGTAAAGCGTAAAAATTCATCGCAACTAGAAATATTTGGTCTTGTTTCATAAAGTCTTTGAAGTTTTTTTAATCCAAAAATTCTTTCAATAATCGAAGAAATAAAGCCTAAGTAGGGTTTTCTAGGTAAATAAAAAGGGTTGTTTTTCTCTTTAAAGTTATTTTCCATTTTAAAAAAAAACTCCGGATATAATAGGGTTATTAATACTTAAATAGGTATTGTTTTAAAAGCGTAACAAATTATACCATTAAAATCTTTGATTATGAAATCTCAGAAAATTATTCTCAAAGTTAAATTGTTTAGTTTATATTCATCCACAATGAAATATATTCTGCAACATCCTTCCATAGATTTGAAAAAGGAACAGCATGACCAATATTATCAAAGCTTTGAATATCTGCTCCTAAAAGGTTAGCTCCCATTTGGGTCAATGAACAATCAATCATCATGTCATCATTTAAACTTATAACTAATTTTTTTATCTTCTTGAGAGATTCTAAATTTATTATGTGGTCTATATTATTATAATAATATTGCAAATTTAATGAAAAACCATTATGCAAAAAGTTAAAGTATTCATCTTCATGTCTGTCATTTAAAAACATTGCTTTTCTGATAGGTTCAATGATCCATGGAAGTACTTCATAGCTTTTATGAGCTAAAAGACAATGATTAAATGCAAAAGCAAGACGAGGATATTTCAACATTAAATTTAACTGAACAACCGACAGTGTTACAGGAGGTGGAGAAGATACTAAGACTAATTTTTTAATCAATTCATTGTGAGTTTCTGCAGATTTCTGAGCAATAACACCCCCAAAAGAAAAACTAACGATATTACAGGGCCGACCAATATGTTCTAATAAAAAATTTAATTGCCTAACATGAGTGTTTAACAAAGATGTATTAGCATCTTCAACAAAATCAAGTGCAAAAACGAGATTATCGTCTGCAAAGTATTCAAAAAAGTTATTTTTAAAAATTTCGCTATTACCATATATCCCATGTATAAGTATTACAGGCGTTTTTTTTAGATAATCATTTAAGTGCTTCGTATGACTTTGATAATAATTTACTGATAAATTATTATTTATCTTCAATTTTCTCTTAAACATATCTATTAAAACCACCTCAGGATTATTTGTGATAAGTTGTAATTTATTTTAATTAATAGTTATCGTTGATTTTGACACATTCTCACTTTAATGGACAATACAATTTACAAAAAGGATGAAAAAAAATAATATAGTATATATAATTTTTTTATATCACTTTAAAATTCAGATAAATAGGTCATTTTATGAATGAAATTGAAAATCCAAAAGGACATCTTTTGTTAAGGACTTTAGCAATGCCTGCTGATAGTAACGCCAATGGGGATATTTTTGGTGGATGGATCATGTCACAAATAGATTTAGCTGGAGGCATGTTAGCAAAAGAAATTTCACAAGGTAGAGTAGTAACAATACATGTAAGTGATATTCTCTTCAAAAAACCAGTTGAAATTGGCGACGTCGTCTGCTGTTATGGTGAGTGTACTAAAATTGGCACATCATCTATGACTATTGATTTAGAGGTTTGGGTAAAACCTGTAACTACAGAAGGTGTTGGTAAAAGGTATAAAGTTTGTGAGGCAACATTCAAATATGTCGCTGTAAATAATTTAGGCCGTCCAAGAGAAATAAATAAAGATAAAAAACATTAATAACACTTGAGAGTTAAAATGCGAGTTCCGAAACTACTAATTTTTAATCATATTGAAGCAGCAAAAACAATTGCAAGTATTACTACAAAAAAAATGCTAAAAACTTCATATAGTCGAGCTCCATTCATAACTCACCTAAAAAAAGAGGTCAGAACTCCCAGTAAAAGTTTAATTTTTCATTACAGTAATTGGGTATCTGCATCTCAAAATAAATATAAAGATCGCATACCTCCTCACCTTTTTTGTCAATACGCCCTCCCAATTTGCATAAGACAAATTGCACAAACATCTTACAACTTAAAAACAATTATAAACCAAGGTTGTAAACTTACTGTTTATCAAGATATTCCGTGCCAAACTAAATTACTATTGAAAGTTAAAATAGTTGAAATTGAACAAACGTCTAAACATGCTTTAATTCATCAAGTCATATATGTGCATACCAAATCAAGAAAATTAGCTCTTAAAGTAGACATTTATTCAAAATTTCTTTTAAGCAGATCAAGAAGCATAACTAGAAATCCAACAAAGCTAGATGATTTTGATACTATTTGCCAATGGGATATTTCTGAACAGGATGGTTTAAACTTTGCTTTCTTAACTGGTGATTTCAATCCACTACATTGGTTAGATCCCGTTGCAAAAAAAAGTATCTTTAAAGGTAAAGTCTTACATGGATTTGGCGTTTTTGCAAAAATTTATGAGCAAATTGAATTATTTAACAAAACACAAATTAAAAGTGTAGATGTTAAATTTGTTCGTCCAGCGAAAATACCAAGTCAAGATTTACAGCTGTTACAGGAAAAAACAGACTCAAAAGTTAAATCTATTTGCCTTAAAGATAAAAACAACAAAGTTTTATTAATAGGAAATGTAAATTTACAATAAATAACAGGAAAATATATGATTCGCGCTATATGCTTTGACTTTGATGGAACACTTGTTGACTCTGAGGTTATTCACACCAACATTTGGTTAGAGTTTTTAAAACATTTTAATATCAAATACACTGAAGAAGAGTTCACAGATTTATATACAGGACTTCCGACACCATTTGTATCGGAAAAACTCGTTGACCAATACAAACTTCCAATGTCTCCCCAAGAATTTACCCATGAAAAAGTATCATTTGCAAGAAAGAAATTGAACCAAAGAGCATTTCCACTTCAACCTCATGCAAATGAACTTCTCCAGTTTGCAAAACAACATTATCAAATTTCTCTTGTTACAGGCTCTGGCCTCAATGTAATAAGTCCAACACTTAAACAGAATAATTGGTTTGAATTATTTGAATACATTATTACCGCTGATGATGTAACAAACAACAAACCATATCCTGATAGTTACATGCTTGCCTGTAAAAAAATGAATGTATTACCAAATGAAAGCTTGGCCATTGAAGATAGCTTTACAGGATATACGGCAGCCAAAAATGCTGGTTTAAAGACTATTCTGCTCCCTAACACCCCAAGTGTTACTCAAAAAAAAATAACGCCATTAAAAATGTTTAATAACTTAAAAGAGTTAGAGGAATGGTTAAAGAACAACCTATAATCTTGTGCAAAAGAGAATTAAATGAAAATTTATAATTTGTTTGAAAAGTTAACCCCATCTTTGTCGAATAAAGATCTTGGGCCTCCTCCAAACAAGCTATTTTCTTTTATTTTACATTATTTAGATGGTTACAAGTGGCAGTTATTTTTTTTAATGCTTATATCTGCTGCTATTGCTATTTTAGAAGTATCTCTTTTTGGCTTTATGGGAGACATCGTCAACTGGTTGTCGCATAAAAACACTAATGACTTTTTTAACACAGAACTTCAAACGTTGTTAATTATTTCGGTTATCATTTTGATCGTTATCCCTATACTATCTCTCATTCACAGTTTAATTTCTTATCAAGCTTTACAAACCAATTTATGGATGAATATATGTTGGCAAACACATAGATTTTTATTACAACAACGGTTAAGTTTTTATCACAATGAATTTGCAGGACGTATTGCAACCAAAGTTATTCAAACTTCACAGGCCTTGAGAGACAGTGTTTTAAAAATTGTGGACGTTTTTGTTTATGTATCTATTTATTTCGGTAGCGTAGTTTTTTTAATGGGAACTGCTGACAAAAGGCTTATTTTTCCAATCTTAACTTGGTTAATATTATATATCGGCTTACAAATTTATTTTATTCCAAAGTTAAAGAAAGTATCTTCAACAGTCGCTCATCATCGTTCTTCCATTACAGGGAAAATTGTAGATAGTTATACAAATATTACAACAGTTAAGGCCTTTTCTTCTTCAAAAGATGAACTGTATTATTCAAAGCCCTCTTTCCAAAAGTTTTTAAACTCGTCATACGATCAAAACAGGTTACTTACAAAATTAGGAGTTTGTATCCAGCTACTAAACTACCTTCTTGTTTTTTCTGTCTCTTTGATATGTATTTATTTGTGGTCTAAGAACTCAATCTCTCTCGGTGCAATTGCAATTGTTATCTCTCTTTCTTTAAGATTAAATGGAATGTCACAATGGATAATGTATGAAGTGTCTGCTCTTTTCCAAAACATAGGTACAGTTCTTGATGGTATAGAGTTACTAAATAAAGCCAATAAAAAAGAACAAAAAACAACAAAATCTGATAGGCAATTATTTAATGGAGAAATTGAGTTTAAAAATATTGATTTTCAATATGAAAAACATAGTGACATTAAAATCATTAATAATTTATCTCTAAAAATTTCTGCTGGAGAGAAAGTTGGTATTGTGGGTCGCTCTGGAGCAGGAAAATCAACACTTATAAATTTACTTCTTAAATTTTACGATCCCAATGCAGGAGATATTTTCTTGGATAAAAATAACATAGATACTTTAGATATTAATTCATTAAGAAAAAATATTGCATTAGTCACTCAAGACACATCCTTACTTCATAGAAGTATAAAAGATAATATCAGCTATGGAGAAAAAGAGGTTTCTCTAGAACAAATTATTAATGCCGCAAAAAAAGCTCATGCACATAACTTTATTACCGAGTTGAAAGATTCATACAATAATACTGGTTATGATGTAGAAGTCGGAGATCGTGGTGTAAAGTTGTCTGGTGGGCAGAGACAACGAATTGCTATTGCGCGAGTTATACTCAAAAATGCCCCAATATTGATACTCGATGAAGCCACTTCAGCATTAGATTCAGAGACTGAACATGCAATTCAAAGTAGTTTGGAGTTTCTGATGAAAAATAAAACAGTCATTGCAATTGCTCATAGGCTATCAACCATCGCAGCAATGGATAAGTTGATTGTTATGGAAAATGGTAAAATTATTGAAATTGGAAGCCATTCTGAGTTATTGAGAAAGAATGGCATTTATTCTAGTTTATGGCAACATCAATCTGGTGGTTTTATTGGTTTGAATTAATTAAATTGGAGCAACCCGTCTAAATTGCCAAAAATGAGATCTCCAGAAATAACTATCCAAGCTTGATTCAGTGACGCCTGTAGAAGATGCTGAATCAACAAATTTTCCGTTTCCAATATAAACACCTACATGGCGAGTATTTCTCCCTGTTTTGAAAAAAACAAGATCGCCCACCTTAGCTGTCTCTTCAGGAATCCAACGACCCAACTTAACTTGCTGTTTCGTAGTCCTTGGTAAATTAATATTAAATGCATTCTTATAAACTTTTTGAACAAATGAAGAACAATCTAAGCCTCGTCTTGAAGTCCCTCCATATTTATATGGTACACCATGCCAACTTGAATAGACCGAATGAATTTTTCTTAAATTAGTTTTTTCATCTTTACTAAATTTATGTGTTGTATTTTTTTCACTATCGAGTAAGTTTTTATTATTTTGTGTTCCTGCACATCCAGCAAGTATAGATAGACAAAAAAATAGTGTCCATCGACTGAAAAGCCTTTTTGTCATTTTTGTATCCCAATATTTATTATTATATCCAAAATGATGTTTTCATTTTTGTAGTGTTAATATTACATTTTTAAGACAATTACTCCAGCATAAAGTTCCAAATATATATAATTTTTTTTATTGATTATAAGGAGTCTATTGTTTCTGAAATTTTTTATGTATTTTTCAAAAATAACATGGTACTTTAAAAAAAAATCCTATAATTGTCATAAGGATAAAAATCACATGAAAAAAATTAAGAATGAGGCTCAACTGTTAAAGAAAGCATTGGAAATAGGCATGGCTTACGCTAACAAGAGAGGTTTTGAATCACTTGGTAGTGAAATTTCCACGAAGTATAAAATTGAATGTATTTATAGATTGTTAGTAACAGATCAACAAATAACGCCATTAGCAAAAGATCAAGAAGATGGGCCTCACATGAAAAATAAGCTGATTTTGTGGATTAAACGCCTTTTACCTTCAGATCATGAATTATTAAAATAATATATCTTAATGACTCTGAATAAAATTATATGTTAATATTATAATTTTTGCCGGAGATTATTTTGATTGCTCTCATACGTATAATTGCAGTAGGTATATTTATTGTAATTCTATCATTATTAAGTTTTTTATGTTTATTAAGTCCTGGGAACCCTCTTAATACTTATCGATTTTCACGCGGATTTAAAGTATTAAGATACGTTTTTAATGTTAAAATTATTGAAAGATTACCTAAAAAAAAATTACCAAAACAGTATATATATATATCTAATCACCAAAATCTTTATGACTTTGTTACCTCCCCAGAAATGCTAAGGCCTAATACTGTAACCATAGGAAAAAAAAGTATTTTATGGATACCTTTTTTTGGTTTTTTATACTGGGTAACGGGGAATATACTTATAGATCGTGAAAATAAACAGAAAGCTCGTGAGTCATTAAAAAAAATAGAAGATCTGATGCAAAAGAAAAATCTTTCTTTTTGGTTTTTCCCTGAAGGTACAAGAAGCTACGGAAAAGGGTTATTACCTTTTAAAACTGGAGCTTTTAGAATGGCAATTGCTACAGGTGTGCCCATTGTACCCGTGTGCGTAAGCGATTCTAATCATATTAGAAAAAATAAGTGGAATAATGGCACAGTCATTGCTGAAATGTTAGAGCCAATAGAAACTTCAGAATATAAAATAACTGACGCTAAAAAACTAGCTAATCATTGCCATGACATTATGGAAAAAAATATTGAAAGACTAAATAATGAAGTTGCTAAAAAATCATAAATATTAAGTATTAAAAATACTCTGCTATTGGATGCCTCCAAAAGTTAAATCAATTTCAAAATTAGTGTATTAGACTAATCTCAGTAAACTGGGAAAAGTCTTCACTAATTGGATATTTTATTACAAGACATTTAAGCTTTTATACGATCTTTTAAATTGACACAAAGGTATGCTATGAAAGTAAATGTACATATATAATAAGCAGGACCTAGTAGAGAGTGTTTTTGAATCATTAACTCTCCCAATAAAGGAGCTGTACTTCCTAAAAAAGCCACAGCCAGACTATATGTAAAACTGCATCCAGTGCATCGTACTTCAGTAGGTAAATTTTCAGCTAAATAACGAAAAATGGTAGCAGAAATCGATGCATTTCCTAAAATATACAATATCAAACCTATCACAACAATGTTTGAATTTCCTAATAGTGCCCCATAAAATAAACACAAGCTCATAAGTCCTATTAATGGAATTGTCGATTTGAGGATAACTCTATAATTTCTTTTTTCAGCATACAATGCAATAATTGGAATTAAAAGAGTCACGCACAATTGTGTGAATGCCATAATCAATTTTGAATTATTCGCTGAATAATTGAGTGTTGGAGCTATGTAGCTCATAAATAACCCATTATATATATATATAAAAATACTCAAAAAAGAACCAAGAAATATTAATTGAAATAACTCTTTCTTGTATTGGAGCAGTGTTCTCCAAATACTTTTTGTTGAAGTAGAGCTAAAGCTTTTTAAATATTCTGGAGACTCTGACAAATTTTTTCGTAGGAAAAAAATAATAATAGACATTAACCCAAGAATAAAATAAACATATTTCCATAGATATATGTTTGTGCTATTACCTATTAAATAGGATAAAGCAAGAGCTACCAACATACCTGCAGATGCTGCTGTAGCTGGTAAACAACTTGCAAATGTTTTTTTGTCCTGTGAATGCTCCAATAAATAAATGGAAGCATTATTGAACTCTCCTGATACTGCAATACTCTGAATAAACCTAGCTAACAATAGAAATATAGGTGCATACCATGAGATATTCTCAAAACTTGGTATTAAAGAAATAGATAATGTCGATACACCAACAAGTAGTGAGCTCATTAATAAAGGACCTTTTCTTCCATATTTATCAGAAAAGTAACCGAAAACTAATCCACCAATAGGTCTACCTAAATAAGAAATTGCAAATATAGCATAAATATATATAAGACTTTCAGCGTTATTACCGAGAAAATATTGGCTAAATATGGTTCCTAAATATAAATATAAAATTAACTCAATCCATTCAAATAAAATAATACTCGAGGTTAAAAAAGCTATCTTTTTAGACATGTGAGACTTATACTCCATAGATATAATAAAAATATCATATTTTATTTGGTCTAGATGTCAAACATTTATGTTAGTATACCTAATTATATCTATTAATTGTCTTTAGCTTGTAACCAGGAACTTTATGTCACTCGAAAACATCTCTTTAATTTTATCATCTTTAGCTTTAGTTGGTTTTCTTTGTCAATGGGTATCGTGGAAATTTCAAGTTCCTTCCATTTTATTATTATTATTATTGGGTTTATTCCTCGGTCCTTTCTCAAATATACTACAACCAGACTTATTATTTGGTGACTTGCTATTTCCTGTGGTATCACTGTCAGTTGCAATAATATTATTTGAAGGAAGTTTAACGCTGAACTTCAAAGAACTAAAAGGTGCCGGCCAAACAGTTCGTTCTATGGTAAGTTGGGGGGCAATAATTAGTTGGATCTTAACGAGCTGTGCAACGCACTATATCCTAAACTTTAGTTGGTCACTTGCTATTTTATTCGGTAGTTTAACCGTTGTTACTGGCCCAACAGTAATTGCTCCTTTATTGAGAACAGTGAAGCCTCAATCCAACCTAGCTAAAATTCTCAGATGGGAAGGTATATTAATTGACCCTATTGGTGCCCTATTTGTTGTTATTATTTACGAATTTATCATGTCAAGTAGTGAGCTTCACAGCCTAAAGGTATTTTCTATCATTATCATGATTGGTATATTCATGGGTATCATAAGCGGAATAATTCTAGCTCATATACTTAGAAAAAATTACCTACCTGAATACCTTCATTCTTTTGCTGTTTTAACGTTTGTCTTGATGGTCTTTAGCCTATCAAATATGATTGAAAATGAGGCCGGGTTATTGTCCGTTACAATTTTAGGAATGTGGCTAGCTAATACTAAAGAGGTGGATATCAAACATATTCTTCACTTTAAAGAGAACTTGACGATCTTGCTTATTAGTGGATTATTTTTAATTTTAGCTTCAAGAATTCAATTATCTGATTTTAGCACTCTTGGTTGGAACGCTTTATTCGTACTCATTTTTATACAGTTTATATCTCGTCCTCTATCAATATTTATTTCAACTATCAGAAGCACCCTTAATTTCAAAGAAAAGCTGTTTTTATCCTGGGTTGCTCCAAGAGGAATTGTCGCAGCTGCAATATCTGCCCTTTTTTCCATTAAACTAGTATCAATTCAAGTTGAAAATGCAGAATTAATTGTACCACTGACCTTCTTAGTCATTATTGGTACAGTTGTTCTGCAGAGTATTACAGCAAGACCGATAGCTAAATTATTAGGAGTTGCTGAACCTTCACCTCATGGGTTTTTAGTAATTGGTGCAAATGAATTTGCGCGTATGCTTGCTTTAGCTATAAAAAAATATGATTACAAGGTTATATTGACTGACTCTAACTGGGATTATATTAGGGATGCAAGAATGGCTGGCTTTGAAACTTACTATGGAAATCCAACCTCAAGCCATGCTGATGAGTATTTAAATTTGATTGGAATTGGCTCAGCAATATCAGTCACATCGGATGAGCATTTTAATTTAATTGCCAGTAACAAATTTATTGATAATTTTAGTAAAAATAATGTCTATGCACTCATTGAAAAAAAGGAATTGAGCGAATATAAAAATAAACATAAATCAGCTAGCCAGTATCGGGGTCAGTTTATGTTAAATAACCTAAGTTATCAAAAAATATTAACTGCAATCAAAAAAGGAGCTGCTATTAGACACACTAAAATAAGTGAAACATTTACAGTTGAAAATTACCTTGAAAATTATGTAAATAAAGTGATTCCACTTTTTATTGTAGACAAAGAAAACAATATTAAAATTTTAGGTCTAAATGATATCCTTACCACCGAACCAGGTTCTACTATAGTTGCCTTAATTAACGATAAATAAGAGAGTATTATGTTAAGTTACATCATTTTTTTTATAGTATTTATTACCACCTCTGTAATTTTTCTTTATCAAATTAAACACTATATCAATAAGTTTAATAATGCCATGTCCTTATTGAGTGAATTAAAAGAAAATAAAATGATTGAAGTTAATAGTCTTGAAGTGGATTTAGCAACTCTTAAACAACAAAATAATCAATCTCAAGAAATGATATTATTACTTCAAAAAGAAAAAAAAGATTTAGTTTTACAGTGTGAAGAAAATATCAACAAATACAACGCTCAAAAAGAGCAATATGATATTATAAAAACAACTTATACGAATGAAAAAAAACATTTTGAAGAACAATTACAGCAACTTAAAGATATTAAAACGCAAACTAAATTAGAGTTTCAAAATATTGCAAATAGCATTTTAGAACAAAATTCAAAATCATTTGAAAGCACGAGCTCACAATCACTTAAACACATAGTTAACCCTATACAAGAGGAACTAAGTAAGTTTAAAAATAGATTAGATGCAATTCACACCGAAGAATCAAAACAAAGAGTTGAATTAAAGACTCAACTGGAGCTCTTACAACAGTTAAATCAAAATATAACTCAACAGACTCATGATTTGACAGTCGCCTTAAAAGGAGAAAAAAAGACACAAGGTAATTGGGGCGAACTAGTTCTTGAAAATGTTCTGGAGAATGCAGGATTAACTCTTGGTACAGACTATGAGAGAGAAGTAAGTTTCAATACAGAGTCGGGGAAAAAAAGACCCGATGTGGTTGTTTTTTTACCTCAGAATAAACATATAATTATTGATGCTAAAACGTCTCTAAATGCATATACTGATTTCGTAAATCAGGACGACCAAATCTTGCGAGATCTAGCCATAAAAAAACATATTTTAGCTATTAAAGATCGCATAAAAGAACTATCTAATAAACAATATTGGGAGTTACCAAACATAAAAACACCCGAAGTTGTTATTATGTTTATTCCTGTTGAGTCTGCATATGTTGAGGCTATCAAACATGAACCTAATATTTTTCAAGAAGCTTTAAATAAAAATATTTTAGTGACTACACCAACTACACTTTTAACTAGTTTGAATATTGTAAAGCAACTATGGCAATTTGAACAACAATCCAAAAATTCAGCAGAGTTAGCTAAAAGAGCCCAATTGTTTCATAAAAAATTATCTAGTTTTTTGGGTAATATAGAATTAGTTGGTGCCTCTATCAATAAAACAAGAGAAACTTATGATAAAGTAATAAGTCAATTGTATACAGGTCAAGGTAATTTAATAAAACAGGCAAACGAATTCAAGGAATTAGGCGTAGCAGTGCAAACAGAACTTCCAAAATCATTGGTTGAAAAGTCTAAAATTGAAATAGAAAGACTTAAAGGAATTGATTCCTAAATAAGAAATTTATATTAAGGCAGCTTTGTCTTTGAGTTATCGGTAAACTCCCCTTCGATTACTCTACCGTCTGTACTTTTTCTTCTTTGGGGCGATGAAGTAAAACTATTCACTAGTTTGAACATCAACCCAAAAACCCCAGCGACGATGGCAAACATAAATGCAAAAAACAACACAAACAATGTGAATAGACTAGACATAAAAGCTATTATAAAATTTTTCATAATCATAATCTCATAAGATAATAATATTTAATTAATAACACAAATTGATATAAAATTAAAGTGTCTAAAAAAACAGCACTGAACCATTAAAGTTAAATTATAGTAAAATCATTATGTTAATAAAAATAATCTCTCCAATTGGAAAATTATTTTACATTTTTTTTACAAAAGGAATATAAATCTTTAAAATTTAGCCAAGCCAAAGGATATGCTAATTGTTCCTCATCTCTGCCTAATGGTGTTAAATCTAATAAATTATAGGTTGTATTAACAACCTCAACACCTCTAGCAAAAGTCGCATATGTGCAAAAAATATTACTTTTTTCATCCATAAAATAGATACTAATACCAAAAACCTCATCACCATAACACAAATTATTATCAAAATTATAGGAGATGGGGTCAAATCCCATTTTTTCAGATCGTGATAAATTTAAATCGTAATTAAAATCACTCCCTAACGAGGAAACCCACTTAAAGTTCCATGACATTCGTCGAGAAAAGGCTGTTATTTTGTTAATATCTACATTTGAGACAGCAACAAATGAAGTATCGCGAGATCTTAAATGATTGGATACTCCATTGAAATGCTCAGCAAAAAAAGCGCATTCTTTTGATGGGTACTTCCAACTAAAATGATATCTCAAATGATACATGATGAGTTGTCTACAATTATTAAATAAGTCCCTAAACTTAACTTTACCATGCTCGTCTTCAAACAAATAATCTTCTTTCATCTGATACCATGGTAAATTTTTTCTTTCTAAGGTTAATTCATCCTTTAATTTAGTTAATTGTTTTTCCTTACCTAACAACTCTTTCCTTTTTTTATCCACTCATCTTTTGTAACAATATTATGGGGCTTCATAAATATTTTAAATTAATTATCGTTAAAATAATTCTAGTTTGATTTTAATTTTTGTAAAAATTTAATTTTTGAAAAAATTTGGACGTGATAATTATTTGGCTGGTTTTACATTTTAAGTTAAACACTATGACTAAATATTATGTTATTGTAATTTTATTTCTATCTACTTTTTCTTATGGTAACTTACGAGATCGGGTTGATATCGATGCTGGAGATGTTATTTCTTCAAGTAAGCTTTGTTATTTCGAAAATAAAAAGTATTCATTTGGATCCATCATAGAAATTAATAATATCAAATTTCAATGTGATAAAAGAAATTCTTTTGAAACAAATGGTGAGCTAAGTTGGATCAAATTAAACTAGTTGTTAACTAATTTGAAGTATTTTGCATGAGCAATCATGATGAGACGATTACTTAGTTTATTGTCATTAGGTTCTTTTTGAAGTTTTTGGGTTAAAATTTTAAGTTCTTTATCTAAATATTTTATGGTTTTCGTCGTAATTAATTCATTAAGTAAAACTCTTTGTTCAGTTTTAACTTTCTGTTGAATTGCCCAATCATAATTAAACTCTTTTACATCAGATGAAATATATGGTTTAAAATCAACTACACTTTTACCCGCTTTCAAAATATACTGCTCAGATAGTTCAGATCCTTTATTAAACTCATCATCACTACCATAAAGTAATAGGCCTAGATTTTGAGAATATAAATGATCTGTTTCAAAAATAAACTGACTAGCTCGACTAACTTTCTCAGATGCATCTTTATTTTTAGAATAGAAAATCTTTGCGGATTGCTTTGCTCTAGTCAAAGCCACATATGCCAGGCGTCTTTCATCTTCTATTTCAGAGTTCATGCCTGTTGCTAGTCGATTCGTATAAGGAAATTCTCCTTTTTCCCAATAAGGCAAATAAACATGTTCAAATTCACACCCCTTAGCTCTGAAGATCGTTGTTAATTTAACTTGATCTGTATCTTTATGTTTTTGAGAGCGATCAAAGGAGCGTTTAGTATAATATTCAAAATAATTCAAAGCTTGTTCGCAAGAATAATCCAATGACTCAAGGATCTTATCAACAGAGTTGAGACGTTCAATAGTTTCTTCAATATCACTTAAAGTTGTTTGTGTTTTCCATATCCATTTGTCAAGTCTTGATTGCTCTCTATACTCTTTAAAAATTTGAGTTGCTTTTTGATTTTTTTTTGTCTTGAGAGTCAAAACAACTTCTATTCTTTTTTCAAAACATCTAGTTGCGCATTTGGATATTTTTGTTTTAATGTTTCAACACTTCCTATCCATTGATCTATCGATAATTTCGAAAGATATTCGCAAATTTCAACTAAAGTTCCAGTCACAATATAGCAATGTGGAAACGTAAAAATCAAAAAGGCAATATTTGCCTTATAACGTAAGTCCAACGAATCAAATTTACCAGTAACAATTAACATCAAGTAGATGATAAGCTTAACTTCTTTACTATGGACCAAAATTGATGGAATCGGAATAACATAATCAATATTTTTTGTTAAAAAGGCTAATTCAAATAATAAGGTTTGTGACCACCTTCTTACTAAGATTGCAATATCACTTGCCTTCCCACCAGCGCAAAGATAATCATGAATAGATTGAATGATATCCCCAACTTGACGATTACTTTCCATAACTTTGATATCCGTATTGTCGACATTTGAATGAGATACGGTTAAGAAATCATGAAACCTTTCTTTGTTTTTTGATATCAAATGACTTGAAGCTAAAGCTAAGCTATGTCCAAAGCGAAAAGTATGAGATAGGTGATAAATATCGCATGGGGCAAAATCTTTTTCAAAATTTAACATGAAGTGAGGTGCACTTCCTCTCCATTTATATATACATTGATCCACATCTCCAACTGCTATTAATTGTGACTTTTCGCCTAGCATCAGTTTTATTAATTTATGTTGGGCTGGATTAATATCTTGGAACTCATCCACAACAACTAATTTTAACTTATTTTGATAAAATTCTTTTATATGATCGTTATTCTCTAAAAGACCTACAGCCTCAACAATCCAATCATCAAAAAGAGTAATTTTTCTTTTTTTCTTTCAACTTCATAAAGATCATATGCTTGGATAATGAACAAATACTCTTTGCTAATTTCAGAAATATCAAAAACTTCTTTTGGTTCCAACAAATAAGCTTTTACTAGCCCAACAAAGTTAACTAATAACTCTAAAGTTTTTGGTTCCTTGTATATTTGCCTCTCCGCAATATCTTTTATATTTTCAGACATTTTATTGAGAACTTTTCGAGCAATATTCTTATCTTTTTCGTTGTGATTATATTCTAATCTATGCCCAGTTTTCTGGAAAAATTTGAATTTTTTTAATACATTTAGACAAAAACTATGGAATGTCAAAACTGGTGGTTTTAGCTCTACATTTAATCCATTTAGTTTACGTTTGAAATCAATCATTATGTCTCGGTTAAACATCAAAACAAGCGCTTCATCTTGATTAAGTTCTGATAATTTTTTCTGGATCAGGGCCACAAGAGTGGTCGTCTTACCAGTACCTGCACCAGCAACACAAAGGGCATGTCCATTTTTATGATTAATAAATTTTACTTGTTCCGTAGTGAAGTTTGTCATGTAAAATAAAAAGGTAAAGGATATGGAGAATGACTATTGGAGCGGGCAGCGGGAATCGAACCCGCATCATCAGCTTGGAAGGCTGAGGTAATAGCCATTATACGATGCCCGCTAATAACTAGGTATATATATTGCCATAATTTTAAAAAAAATAAAGATAATTTTTACAAATAAAAATCAACTGCTTTTATTTTAATCAAAAATATTTTTCACTCATTTTCGATGAAATTGAATATAAGCTGAATAAAGAAATAAATAATTGACATTAGCCCCAAAGTTTAACATATAATTCAACCATAATTGGAAAATTATGTTGTAAAAATCTACTATTATTATCAATCAATTGACATGGAAAATTAAATGAAAAATATAAAAATGGAATCTAACCTAAATAAATTATCTAAATTAGCTTCTGCCCTTCTAATCTTTAGTGTTTCAGGGAACGTGTTAGCTCAGCAAGCATCAACAGGAAAACTTGCTGCCGAACCAGGTTTTGCGGGAGCCGCAATTGCAGCAATTGGATTTAACCACACCGATGATCAGTTTAGTACTGATGATGATAACAAAATGTGGGATGGCCAGAATAACAAGGGAAATTCTCACACTGAATTTAATTTATTACCGCTTGTTAACTTAACGTATACTTTTAATTCTTTACAAGATCAGATTTTTTTTGGTGTAACGAGAGAAAATTATTATTTGGGTCGAATAGCTGCTCCTGAACTTGGATATAGGCACATTTTTGATAATAAAACAGTTGCTCAAATCAGCGTATTTGATTCGTTTAGTATTTACAAAACATGGAAAAATCCATTTCTTACAGGCCAAGATAGAAGTAAAACAGATGATACTTACAAAGGCATTACTGGAAAATTAGATAATATTTATAATTCAGGTATTGGTATAACCTTCATTGCGGGTAAAAGAGATGTAGATAAAGAACAATCACCAAATCCATCCATAATGTCAAGAGATTCGAACTTTTATTACACCGAACTATCGTACCTTACAAAACTAAACGAAGATTTAACCTTCAGAGTTGGTGGGAATTATACAAAAAATAATGCTGATGGCAGTGCTAGAAGTTTCAACAGATATGCCCTGAATGCCACACTTGGAACAAACTTTGCTTCAGGTACTATTGCATCAACAATTATGTATGCTTCAACAAATTATGATGACAAAATTGATGTGGTTAACTTACCTAACAAAAAAGAAAAAGATAATACATATGGCATAAACTTAAACTATACATATCCAAATCTTTTTGGCGTAAAAAAATTGTTTGGTTCAGTTAATTTAGATTATAAGTACAATAGTTCAAATATAGATTTTTATGAATATTCATCTCTAGGCGGATTTTTCGGAATCGGTTATAGTTTTTAGAATAAAGTTATGGAGATTAATAAAAAAAATTAATCTCCAATTAAAAGGTTAAACACACTCAACTTCCGTTGCTTGCAACCCTTTCTCACCATTTTCAATTTTAAAAGATACTTTATCCCCTTCATTTAAAGATTTGAATCCCTCTTTTTGAATTGCACGAAAATGAACAAAGATATCTGGCTGATTTTCATTCTGAGTAATAAAGCCAAATCCTTTACTTGCATTAAACCATTTAACAGTTCCTATTTCCTTTGACATATGTTCTCCTAACTTTTTTACTTATCTTCTTGATTCTGGTTTTAATCATTTATTACTTTTTTTGAACCACATCATAATAATGTATTATTTCTATTATAATCAAGCTAAATGGCTAAATTTTTCGTATTTATAAAAATATGTCTTCTAAAAAGCATTTCAAATTGTGATCTTTGTATCGTTATGAGTTTGTTTTTATAATTCCCTTTAATTCTAATACTTTTGTTGTTATGTTTATATCATAAAAGATAGATAATAGAGGATGACAACAACTCATGGAAACTCAACTTTCACAACTTAAAAAAATTACAGATGTTGTTGCTGATACAGGTGATATTCAATCAATCATTAAATACAAGCCATCTGATGCAACTACTAACCCATCATTAATTTTAAAATCAACCCAATTAGATGAATATAAACCCTTTATTAATGAAGCTGTTCAATATGCTTCAGCAGTCACTAACACAATAGAACAAAAAGTGGAGTTGGCTTGTGATTATCTTGCTGTCAAAATTGGCAAAGAAATTTTAAACCATATTCCAGGTTTAATTTCAACAGAAGTAGATGCTCGGCTATCATATAATACCGATGAGACCATAAGAAAAGCAGAGACACTTATTTCACTTTATGAGCAATTAGGAGTCAACAAATCTAGAGTGCTCATAAAAATAGCTTCTACTTGGGAAGGAATTCAGGCAGCAAAAATTTTAGAACAAAAAGGTATCCACTGTAATTTAACCTTGTTATTTTCAATGGCGCAAGCGAAAGCTGCAGCCGATGCTGGCGTGTACTTAATTTCACCATTCGTTGGAAGAATTTATGACTGGTATGTCAACAGAAATAAAACTGAATATGTTGGCTCTGATGATCCTGGTGTTAAATCAGTTAAAGAAATTTTTTCATACTACAAAAAGTATAATTTTAAAACAATTGTAATGGGTGCGAGCTTCAGAAATACTAGTCAAATACTGGAGTTAGCTGGTTGTGATAAATTAACTATCAGTCCTCAACTTCTTGAGCAATTAAGTGAAAGCCGTAATGTTGTTTCCCAAAAGCTCAACAATGCTATTGAAACCAACGAAAAGATACCAAATATAACTCATCAGCAATTTTTATGGGAACACAATTCTGATTTAATGGCAGTTGAAAAACTAGCAGAAGGAATTCTTTTATTTGCCCGTGATCAAGAAAAACTTGAAGAGATGATTAAACAATTTTATCTATGACTTGGCATAGAATAAATTTGAATAAAATCGAAAAAACTTTACAAAAATGTTTTTTTATTCATTATAAAATCATATTTATTCATAATAAGACTATACTTGAATTGTTATTAATAAAATTGGAGTTTATTATGAAAAATATGTTTATATCTCTTATTGCATGTTTGGGTTTTTCGTTTTCAGTTATCGCGTCTGATTTTACATTACAGCAAGATAGCTTTAATTCGAAAGATTTTAGTAACATTCAGAATTCTATGGATGAGCAAAACCCGAATAACATATCAAATTTTCTAGTTCACAATAAAAGAGGTGGTGATTTATTCCAAGGCCGTTATGGAAATAGGAGATAACACTATTTAATATTTTAAAAGAAAGCCCTTTTTAGGGCTTCCTTACTATTCTATAAAACTTAATAAATTTGATCGCCTCTTAAATAAATACATTCTTTTATATTCCCTTGTTTATATCTAATGCTGTTAGCTCAGAGTTTCTTGTTGTTCTTTGAATCAAAACGACTCCTAATTCTTTTTCTAATTTAGCAAGACGTTTACTCTCTTGAGAAGTCGAGATTTCCAATTTTTCTGCTGTACTAGAGAAGTTTTTGGAATCTGCTACTTATTTGTAAGAATATCTTGTATTCGATTCATATTTTCTAGGCGGGAAAAATGTTTTTATTATATGCAGTTTATTTCTCAAATGAGAAATATACAGTTATCTAAATCATTAAATGTTTTTTTACTAATATAAGATTATATGGTCGTGTTATCTATATAATTTGTCAATATGTCGAAAAATAGCAAGCTTTAAAATAGATATACTTATATCCATTAGAATAAAAACAATAGGAGATTAGATATATGATAAAAATAGTTACTTATATTTGTGTTGCTACATCATTAACTTCAACTTCAGTGCTTTCGTGTACGGATTTAAAATTAAATCAGAAATAAAATTTTAGGAGAGTATATGAAAAAATTAATACCAGAACTTATTGTTTATGAAGAGTATGCCTTCTCATGAAATTAAGATTCACTCTTGATAATTCATTAAAAGCTAACTATTTTTGCAATCAATCATTTTAAAAAAAATATTAATTCACTTATTTAAAAAACAGTGTTTTTAATATAAAATATCAACCATAAAAAATTTAAAAAGATTAATATGAATATAAAAATAAAAATCCATTTATTATTGTAACCATAATTTTTGTTTCAGTTGGTATAATTGCCCTATTATATTGGGAACTTTGGGCCAAATATTACGAATCTACTGACGATGCGTATCTGAAAGGTAATTTAACAAATATAAGTGCTCAAGTAAGTGGTGTCATCACTAATAATTACATAATCGATAATAGTTTCGTCAAAAAAGGGACTTTATTAGCCACTATAGATGATCAAGATTATGTGGCTAATCTAAAACAAGCAGAAGCCAACATCGCTGTATCAAAAGCAACTATTAAAAATTACGAGGCTCAATTTCAAATGCAAAACTCTGAAATTGAAAAATCTAATAGCGAACTTGATTCAGCCAAAGCGCAAGAAGTCTATGATCAAAAAATTACGACAGAATAAAAGTTTTAGTATCCAAAAACTTTCAATCCAAAAATGATTTAGACTCTGCTTTATCAAAACTTAAAACATCTCAAGCAAAAGTTAATTCAGGGCAAGCTACCTTATCTGCTGCTCAAAAAAAATTAGCCGTTTTAGACAGCAGTATTAAAGAACAAAAAGCAGTTTTAAAAGCTCATGAATCAGATTTATTAAAAGCAAAAATAAATTACCAACGTACGAAGATTTTTGCACCTGTGGATGGATTTGTTGCTCAAAGAAGTATTCAAAAAGGAACTTATGTACAAAACGGAAGTAAATTATTAACTTTAGTCCCCTCTTCAGATATATGGATCGAAGCCAATTTCAAAGAAACTCAAATCCAAAATATGAAAAAGGGACAAAAAGTCGAAATTACTTTTGATGCTTATCCTAATTTAAACTTTAGTGGTGAGGTTAATAGTATATCGCCTGCATCTGGCTCAGAAGTTGCCCTTTTACCAGCTGATAATGCCACAGGAAATTTTACTAAAATCGTACAAAGAATACCCGTTAAAATAACATTAACAAACATTCAAAAGAATAAAGCACGTTTAATTCCTGGTCTGTCAGCCTATGTAACTGTTGATTTAAGGTAATCAAATGCAAGAACAAGAATTACCTAAAATTGAAACTGTCACACCAAGACAATGGGTTGGTGTTATTGCAGGGTTATTGGGCGCTTTCCTTGCAATTATTGATATCACAATAACCAATACATCCATTAAAGAACTAACTGGGGCATTTTCATTATCTGAAGATGAGGCTTCGTGGATTTCTACTTCTTATTTAGTTGCAGAAATAATAGCAATTGCAGTCACTGCTTGGCTTATTGAGGTTTTAGGTATAAGGCGCTACCTTCTCTGGTCTGTTATATTATTTCTAATATCATCTGTAGGTTGTACCTTGGCAAACAGTTTAAATACGATCGTTATAGCCAGAGTTTGTCAAGGCCTCAGTGGAGGAGCTTTGATACCAATTGCTCTCTCGTTAATGAGTTTTTTATTACCAAAGTCTAAACAGCCAATTGGGATGAGCTTATTTGGTTTGATAGCTGCATTAGCACCAACTTTAGGTGGTACTTTAGGAGGATGGCTAACTCAAAACTTTTCATGGGAATATATTTTCTATATAAACTTAATTCCAGGATTAATTTTAATACCAATGATTTTTTATAGTTTAGATACAGATGAATTAAATAAAAAAGCTTTCCTTGAAGGAGATTGGTTAGGTATATTATTAATATCAATTGGTCTAGCCTCTTTATTGATTGTTTTAGAACAAGGAAACCAGAACAATTGGTTTCAATCATCACTCATTACTTTATTATTAGTTATATCCATTGTTAGCTTAACATATTTTACCCTAGTTGAAAGAAAAGCAAAAAAACCTTTGATAGATTTAAACCTATTTAAGGACTGGCACTTTCTAGTTAGTTTGTTAATATTTTTTGTATTCGGTTTTTATCTATTGGGAGTAATGTTCGTCATACCTTTATATTTGGAGCAGGTTCATGATTACAATCCTCTTCAAGTTGGTGAGGTAATTATGTGGATGGTCATTCCTCAAATCATTTGTGCACCATTAATCCCAAAATTAATTAAGTATATTCCAGCACAATATATTGTTTTTTCTGGTTTTTTAATATTATCAATGAGTAGTTATGCTAACATACATATGTCGCCTAATTTTGCTGGTGATCAAATGATACCGTCTATAATATTAAGGGGTATGGGTATACCTTTTATAATAATACCAATACAAATTATTGCCTTTAATACAATATCAAAGGATAAAATTGACCAAGCTTCTGTTTTAGTCAATATGTCGCGAAATTTGGGTTCTTCTTTTGGGATAGCAATCATACAAACTATGGTAACTAATCTTTCTAGAGCTAATTCAAACAGTATAAAAAGCACTGTTTCATCACTTGATCAAAACGCATTAGATTATGTTCAAAATTTACAAAATAAGTTTATTATGAATGGTTTCGACAGTAATCAATCGCATTTAATGGCTCTAAACCAATTGAATCAAAAAATTCAGTTAAATGCTTCAATAATAGCTTATAACGATATTTATTTTACTCTTATGGTATTAACAACCATTGCGGGGTTTTTAGTATTTATTATATGTTCAAAATATAAAAAATAAGTTTATTATGAATGGTTTCGACAGTAATCAATCGCATTTAATGGCTCTAAACCAATTGAATCAAAAAATTCAGTTAAATGCTTCAATAATAGCTTATAATGATATTTATTTTACTCTTATGGTATTAACAACCATTGCGGGATTTTTAGTATTTCTTAATAAACCAAAAAACTAAAGTATTACATCTAATAAAAAACATTTAACCATAAATTATTTTATGGTTAAATGAAGCTTACAATATTTAAACTAAATACCATTAGCAATTTCATCCAAAGCTCTTTTAACTTGATCATTTATATTATTTTCAAATAATAATTTACTCACTTTTTTTCTTACAGCAAGACCTGAAATAAGACTTTCAATTGATAGGTGTTTATCTGTACTTGAAGAGTTATAAAATTCAATGACTTTACTTAACTCTTCGTAAGTTATTTTTTTCTGATCTACGTATAACCATTCAAGTTTATCAATAAGCCCCTGACACTCATCTAAGATAATTTGACTACTATTCCCTGTTAAACCCGATAATGCTGTTACACTCCTTTGTAGAGCCTCTTGAGAGGTATATTTAGATAAAGTGATGGTCATTTCATCTGAATTAATTTCAACTAAATGTTTTCTAACTTTAACACGCCGACCTAATTTCCCATTAACACGATTTTTTCGTAGTTGGATAGGCTCAAATTCTCCATCTATTATGGTTGAAAGTTCATCTAACTCCTTTTTAGGCAAGATTTCATTTCTAAGTGGGTTAGGCATTGTTGGAGCCATACTCCTTTTACCTTGATTAATTGTAGAAGCTCTAGAGTATTTAACTACTTCGTCTTGATCACATTTAATATCAATTTCGTAATCTAAATTTTTGCCAGCTCCTATTTGAGTGACTTTAAGATGATAACCCCATAAATTAACGATAAATAATTCATCAGTTTTTTTATCAGAGAGTTTTCTTAACTCTCTGATGATATCGGAAGAAAACCTCTTCCATTCAATATTTCTTGCTAATTTTTGATTTAAATCGCTGAGAAGCATAAGATCCGATATTCGTCTGGAGGACATTCTATTTCTAAAAAAAGAATATAATTGAAATATTAACGTATGTTGTCTCAAGATTTCTGGTGGAAAAAGAAAAAATAATCTCTGGTTAAAAGTTCATCAAAAAATGAAGGCTCCCAAACTAATATGTAGAGATTAGGTTTAATTTTTATCTCGCCATCTTCGCCTTCGGTAGGTGCTTCATCGGATGCTGTAATTGTCCTTGCTACAAATCTAAATCGATCACTTTTGAAACCTTCAGGCATATTTTCACTTAACCAGCGTCCAGTCAATTCATGAAGTTGAAAATCGGTAAACTCAATACGATCTATACTTTCACGAATTGCATCTCTTGCAGGGCCACTATCTTTTTTTCCTCTTAGAGCTAAAACATCTGTAATATAAACAGGTGTTTTGTTATCCATCTTTTTATTTTGAATCTCATATTCATGCATGTGATGATCATGGTATTGAACAGTGAGTGTAAAAAGAGCGAATAGAGTCATCATATCATCGACTGTCATAATCGTTTTTGAAGATCTTGTTTCTATTACAGCTTTTGTTCCACTAATAGCTACCATAGCTTTCTGATAGTTTTTTTTCACTCTTGATGGAGCTAATGCTTGATCAATAATTCCGGCCCATCCAGCAGGCGATACGACAATCTGATCTGCTTCATTTGGAATGCTTGGTGGCGTTCCTAATCCATACTGACTTAATAATTGTTTATTAACAACATTTTGATTCAATGCTTTTGACCGTTTTTGCTTGTCTAATAATTTAGATTTTTCTGATGTAAGAGCATTTGAACCTAATTGAGTGATCAAGCTTGATGGATTTACAAATGAATGTAACATAGTTTTACCTGCAAGACCTGTTTCAAACTGAACAGGCTCTTGAGTAAATAAACCTATATTCACAGCAGCCCTTAATCTTTGTTGAATAGCTGCTCTTGTTAATTGTCCTTCAGTTGCCTCAATTATTTCTGTTGTGGATACAAGTCCGTCATTGGATGATAAGCCTTTCAAAGATATTAAATTTAAAAGTTCTATAATACTTTTAGTTGCACCTTTAAAGTGTTGGTACTGTGGGATCCAGTCGATTAAAGAATTGTGTATTTTGAAAAGGTGTCCACCTTTATGATCTCTTGGAGCTGAAATTAAAACTTTTTTCATGAATATCTTTTTAAATCCATTTTTCTTTAGTTGTAATTCTTATATACTTCCGAAGATTAGACTATTTTATAAAATAAATAAAGATCTTTTTTTATTTTTTATAAATAAAACTTTTTTTTATAAAATTAATCTTTTTGTATAACAAAGATCTTTTTGATTAATTTGTTATAAATGATATATATGATATATTGATATGGATGCCATTTCAATTTTAAGTCATTGAAATAAAATAGTTTTATGTCGAAGCTTATAGAAGAATGATCATATTATTTAGGAAAGGTGATCATCTTTTTCAGGATGCATGATCATATAAATCTAGAACTATGATCAATATCAATATTGACTGTTGATCATAGTGACAAAGAAAAGTTGATCAAGGTAAATGCACACTTTGTTAACAAACTTATCCACAGGAGTGGGTTTTTAATCGAAATAACACTTTATGTAAATAACAGTAATATTTCTATTCTTCCATGAAGAAGAATGATCAAGTAAATTATTATAATTTTTTTTGTCAGTTCCTTATGTATTCAACATTTACCGTAAATTTTTTAAAATTCATATGCTTCCAATAATCAAGAAACTTAACCTTGATCATGTTTCAAAAAAGATAAAACATTGAATTTTATCAATATAAACAATTACTTATGATATTATGCAGTTCTAAAATGAATATTATTGATTGAACCAAAATTAATTTATCCATATTTATCAATGATTTAATATATGAATATCTATATTTGTTGATTAATGATCAAAGAAATTTTTTTGAATAACTGTACCTAACTTAAAATTTCAAATTATTACGATTTGTTTGAAAACATGATCATGAAAAGTGTTATTTTCAATTAATATTTTGTGCTTTTTCTAAACAACTCTTGAATATTTATATAAAAAAATATAAATAAAAACAACAATTTCATATACTTATGATTTTTAATTGTTTTTTTTCTCTTATTTGAGAATACTACAACTAAGTTGTTGTTTAATTTTTTAACAAACCAAGAAAGAATGATCAAGCAGCATTTACTTTTAAGTTATATGAAAATGCCAATCATTACAAAGCATGATCAAGAATATAATAGATGTAATTCTGTAAAATATCAGAAACATGATCAAGTATCGAATAGATGTAATTCTATAAAATATCAGAAACATGATCAAGATTATAATAGATGTCATCTTGTAAATTACAAGAAACATGATCAAGTACCGAATAGATACAATCCTATAAAACCTTAGAAACATGATCAAGTATCGAATAGATGTAATCCTGTAAAATTATAGAAACATGATCAAGTACCGAATAGATACAATCCTATAAAACCTTAGAAACATGATCAAGTATCGAATAGATGTAATCCTGTAAAATCATAGAAACATGATCAAGTATCGAATAGATGTAATCCTGTAAAATGTCAGAAACATGATCAAGTATCAAATAGATGTAATCCTGTAAAATCTTAGAAACATGATCAAGTATTGAAAGGATGTAATCTTGTAAAATTTCTGAAACATGATCAAGTATCGAATAGATGTAATCCTGTAAAATCTCAGAAACATGATCAACCATCAAATAGATGTAATCCTGTAAAATGTTAGAAAGATGATCATGGATATAATAGATCTAATCCAGCATAATGTTAGAAGTATGATCAAGAAATAAATACATATATACATGTAATATATTAAAAATTGATTAAGATTTAAATATATATAATCCTGTAAGTTATAGAAACATGATCAAGAATAAAATAGATGTAATCTTGCAAAATGCTAGAAAGATGATCAAGAAAAAATAGTATAAAGCCTGCAAAAGTGTAGCAAGATGATCATGTATAAAATAGAAGTAACATTTTATAATATTAAAACATAATCGTATGTACTAAGCATTAATTACCGAATAGATTCTTAATAATACAAAAACCTTTCCAAACATTTTTTTAAAGAGCCATCATCTTAGTCTAGGACAATGTTCAAATATTTAAATTTTTAAACTTTTTTACTTGGTATTAAAGGTTTTAACCTTTGTATTTCTGACTAAAATATTTATTTGATGTTTAATCGCTTTCTATCTAACTCAACTATATTTTTAATTGTGTGCGTCATTTAGTCTAAACTTTTCGGCGTGAATGATAATTTTGATTAATTATATGAAAGAATGATCAAGATTAACCATTTAAAACTTATATATCTTACTCATTTAATTTTTTAGAGGATTAAAGTTATATTTATCTGTAGATTTATATTTTTAATTAAATAAAACTTGAAATTGAAATTACAATCAATGTAATTAACTTGAATTATTATATTTTTCCGAAAAAAATAAATTTACATTGTAAATATATACACTGTAACTTTTAAAATATATATTTTTATTCCTCACATATTCAACAAATTTAAATTGATATTTAGCACAAAATTAACACCTTTTTGTTGAGTTACTTTAAATTTGCTGTACAATTAGTTTAATTGTGATTATTAGGTGATAAATATGAATAGGGAATCAACCATTGATCATCTGCTAACGATAGCAGAACAAACTCAGCAAGTTCAATCGGATAGAATACAAATAGTTTTAGATGAAAGGAAAAAAGATCCATTCCCTCCCATGTCTAAAGCCCTTATGGAAACACGTTCTGGATTAACGAGAAGAAGACTCGATGATGCTATTGCTAAAATGGAAAGTGATGGTCATCAGTTTACTAAAAATAATGCAAACCATTATTCATTAACTTTACCTGAAGCTCACCAAATAATGGATTATGCAAATATACCAGCCTTTCATCAAAAAAAGAACCACGAGCATAAACCATGGATTATAAATATTCAAAATCAAAAGGGAGGTACAGGTAAATCAATGTCCGCAGTACATATGGCTGCAAGTTTGGCTCTAAATATTGAAAAAAGATATAGAATTTGTCTAATAGATCTTGATCCTCAAGGATCTTTACGGTTATTTTTAAATCCACAAATAAGTTCAAGTTCACAGGATAATATTTATTCTGCTGTAGATGTTATGCTAGATAATATCCCAGATGATGAAACAATCGACCGTGAATTTTTGTTAGAAAAAGTTTGTTTGCCAACACAATATCCAAACTTAAAAACAATTGCAGCTTTTCCTGAAGATTCAATGTTTAATGCAGAAGCATGGCAAGATTTAGCTGAGAATCAATCTTTAGATGGTGTTGTTAAATTATTAAAAGAAAAAGTAATTGACCGAATTTCTGATGATTTTGATATTATTATGATTGACACAGGACCTCATGTTGATCCACTTGTATGGAATGCAATGTATGCATCAAATGCATTATTGATACCATGTGCTGCAAAAAGGTTAGATTGGAGTGCTACTGTTAATTTTTTTCAGCATTTGCCAACTGTTTATCAAATGTTTCCAAAGGATTGGGATGGTTTAAAATTTATTCGTTTAATGCCGACAATGTTTGAAGATGATAATAAAAAACAAATGTCAGTTCTTACGGAAATGAATTATTTATTACGGGAAATCGTTATGATGGCAACAATTCCAAGAAGTCGTGCTTTTGAAACTTGTGCAGACACATATAGTACTGTTTATGATTTAACTATTCATGACTTTGAAGGTGGTAAAAGAACGCTTCAATCTGCTCAAGAAGCTATTCAAAAAGTAGGCTTAGAGTTTGAAAGAGTTCTTCATAGCTATTGGTCAACTTTAAAGAAGGATATTTAAATGGTTATTAAAACACAAGATTTGAATGCAAAGTTATTTGGTAGAGTGGATAAGCGAAAAACATCCAATAAAGAAGAAACAAAATTAGCTATGCAAGAAAAAGCACCATTCATTGAATTAAATGTTGCTGGTGAAGAGGCAATTACATTTAGATTAGTGAAAATTCCAGCAAATCAAATTGAAATAAAAACTAATGTGTTCGAGGAAAATGCGAGAGAGCAGGAGTTTCTCACAAAAAGTGCTTTATCTGATATTTTATATACCCTAGAAACTAAAGGCCAACAGTATCCCGCGATAGGAAGACAAAATGGAAATAAAATTGAGGTCTTAGATGGCAGTAGAAGAAGACAAGCTTGTATTTACGCTCAAAAAGAATTTCTTATTTATGTAGCTCAAAATGTCAACTCAAATCATGCTAAATTTTTATCTGATGTAGCAAATGCTCATAAGTCTCTTTCTCTTTATGAAAAAGGCAAAGAAATGAAGAATGCTTTGAAAACAGGGAAAGCTAGGGATCAGAAGGAGTTATCTAATCTTTTTCAATGTAGTGAGGCCTTAGTTAGTGGTGCTTTGAAAGCCGCTGACTTACCGTTAGATTTACTTAGAGTCTATCCTAATGTTAGTGAAGTCGGGCGTCCAACTATTGTAAAAATACACAAAATATTTAACCAGCTAACGCAAAAGGAAAAAGATTCAGTAATTCAGAAAATCCAGAAAACTGAATTTTATAAATTAAGTGATATAGGGACCATTGGTACAACCAGACTTATAAAAGAAGTGAGTATTAAATTAGAAAATATTATTAATTCAATCAGACCGGAAAATAAAAAGAGTGAGAATATTGGAAATTTACTATCAGGTAAGATTAATTACAAGCTTTCTAATAATAATCTTGCTTTAAAAATATCTGATATTAACGAAGAAAAAGCAAAAAAAATACTTATGATTTTAGAAGAGCACTTAACTTAACAGTTGTACTAAATTATTATAATTAAGTTATAATATTCATCATCATATGAGAAAACATATATTTGATGAAAAAAATTTTAGAAACCTTAGAACAAACCCAAAAAGCTAACATTAGAAATGTTATATTTGTTCGATCAAAAGATACTTTTTGGGTTTCTTTCATCGAAACTTTGAAAAAACAATTTTCAAAGTCATTTGTTCAACAAGAATATTATCAAAAAAATCAACTCAATAAGCTACTGGGTGATGAAGTAGACCTTGTTATCCTTGATTTCCGCCTAGATATAGATATTAATCTTCTTTCAATCTGTTCAGGAAGTATTCCTGGGAATGGTTGTATTGTTATCAGAATTAATCATCCCTGTGAATATTCAGATAATTTTTCAAAAAGATTTTTTTTAACTTTAAAAAATTCAAATTTAATTTTTTAGATTTATTTGAACAAAAGTATCAATATTTTAATATATCTAAAAATAATGTATACCCCCGAAATTTAAGCAATCCTGTTATATCTCAAAATGAATGCTTTCAAGCCAAAACAGAAGAACAGCTGTATATGGTCAAACAAGTAATTAAAGTGTATGAAGGGCGCTCTAAGAGGCCTTTAATTGTAACTGCAAGTCGAGGTAGAGGTAAGTCAACTGGATTAGCACTTGCTGCATTTTACTTGATGTCAAATCATAAAGTTAATATTATTGTAACTTCCCCCCATAAAAATAATGTTGTCGCTGTTTTTAATAAATTAGCAGAACTCTTTAGAGAATGCTTTAATTGGAAATTTGAATTTCAAAATTCCAGTATTCAATATATGTCCCCAGAGGATGCTGTGAAATATAATATTAGGCCATGTCTTTTATTTGTTGATGAAGCTGCAAGTATCCCTATAGAAATTTTAAAAGAGCTCGCATTATCTTTTAATAGAGTTGTATTTTCTTCGACTGTGCATGGATATGAAGGCACAGGAAGAGGGTTCGAAATTAAATTTAAAAAGTTTATGAAAATAAAGTTTCCTAATTGTAACTTTTTTGAATTGCATGAACCTATAAGATGGTCCACCGATGATCCGCTTGAATCTTGGCTCGATGAGTTACTTTTAGTAAATGATATAAGTCCTTCAAATATGATAGGTACTTTTAACAAAAAGTTTCTTAAAGTAGACAATAATTATCTTTCAAATAATGAAAATATTTTGAAGCAAGTTTTTACATTACTTGTGGATTCTCACTATCAAACGCAGCCGTCTGATTTAAAGCAACTTTTAAATAAAGGTAATTTAGTTGTTTTTTTGGTTATGGAAGGAGATACTCTTCTAGGTTGTGCATTAGTAGAGAAAGAGTATAATTTTTCTAAAGAAGATTCATTAAATATTTTTAGAGGGAGGAAGCGTACAAAAGGCAATCTTTTACAACAAAGTTTAAGTGTTTATTGTAATCAGTTTGATCTTTTGCTAAATAATTTTGGCCGCATCATGAGAATAGCAGTATTAAACAATCGAAGACAAGAAAAAATTGGAAGTGGTTTAATTAATCAAATTAGGAAATGGGCAACAATTAATGCTATAGACATAGTCGGCACAAGCTTTGGTATTGATAGTGAATTACTCAATTTTTGGTTCTCTAATAACTATAAACCGGTCAAATTAGGCATTCATAAAGACGCTTCTAGCGGTTTATATTCTATTGTAATGCTGGACTCCAAAATAAAAAGATATGATGAATTTGAACGTTTATTTGATCTCTTTAACTATTCATTTGTGAATTCTTTATCATCGACTTATAAAAATGAACCCATCGATTACTTATATACTATTCTTTTGAATATCAAATTACCATTTGAAAGCTTTCCTGATGAAAACACCTATATTAAAAAATATTTGAATGGACAAATGCATTATGAGTTTGTTGAATTTATTTTAAAGCAATGGTTAATAAAGGTTATTTATCAGAAAAAAGCATCTTTAGAAAATTGTAGCATCCTTATATTAAAAATTATTCAGTCAAAAGATTGGACTATATGTGCAAAAAAAAATAACTTAAATGGAAGACGTGAAACTGAAAAATTTTTAAAGCAGAAAATTTCAATTTTATTGAATCAAAAGAATTAAATTATTTTTAATATTATAAGGCCTCATTATAATAAACTATTTGTTCATCTAGCATATGTAATGTTAATGGTTTACAGTGTAAATGGTTTTACAGTGTAAATGGTTTTACAGTGTAAATGGTTTTACAGTGTAAATGGTTTTACAGTGTAAATGGTTTTACAGTGTAAATGGTTTTACAGTGTAAATGGTTTTGCAGTGTAAATGGTTTTACAGTGTAAATGGTTTTACAGTGTAAATAATAAATTACCAATAATTTTCAGTAGGTTAAAAAGCTTATTTTTTGATTTCAAGCTTACACAAATGAATTAATTAAAAATGCCAAAAAAGTTTAAGCTGAAAAATTTTATTGAGCATAGACTATAAATCTATAATGCAATAAAATATAAGATGAATGCCAATTAAATAAGGATAAAATTTATGTCAGCTGATTACGAGTCTTCACGAAGAGAATATCTTCAAGATAGATTAAATGATGGTGAAATGCCACCTAATCCGTTTAGTTTGTTTGAGGTTTGGTTGAAGGAATATGTGGAAAGTAAAGCTAAAGATCCAACGGCAATGGTATTGGCTACAGTAAATAAAGAAGGACAAAGCTTTCAGAGAATAGTTCTGATGAAGGAACTTACCAACGATAGTATTATTTTTTACACGAACCTGAAAAGCAACAAGGCTAATCAAATAAAAGAGTGTAATAAAGTTAGTATTAATTTTCCATGGCAATCAATGGATAGACAAGTTAATATGCAAGGAGAAGCAACCTTTTTAGACGCGGAAAAGTCCGAAAAATATTTTTTGAGCAGACCTTTTGAAAGTCAGATAGCTGCTTGGAGTAGCCCTCAGAGCCAAGTCATTGAAAGTAGAGGTTTTTTAGACAAAGCTTTCGAAGAAAACTTTAAAAAATTTTCTAAAGAAAACATAAAAAAACCAGAATTTTGGGGTGGAGTGGTTGTAAAAATTAATTACATAGAATTTTGGCAGGGTGGAGGCAAAAGGCTACATGATAGATTTCTATATCAAAAGGAAGGACAAAACTGGAATTTAAATCGATTAGCGCCCTAAGAATTATGATGTTGATCAAATTTAAAAAAAAACACATTGATTTTTGTCTCAAGTAAGAGACATTTTCATTTTTTATCATTAATATGTTCCCATGAAATTTTGACTGAAAAAATGGAAATTTAATGGTAATTAAAAACCCTAAAACAAGCATCCAACATGATCTAAGAGAATTGTGGACTGAAGTTGAAAATCACTATCTTGAAAAAGAATCCACAGTTTTAAATGCATTAATCAATTCTATATCTGTAACTGATGAGAAACGATCTGAGATCCAAAAGAAAGCAAAAGAACTAGTGACAGAGATCAGGGGTGATAAAACTTCTGTACAGTTCTTTGATGCAATAATGCTTGAATATGGATTAGATAATAATGAAGGTATTTTATTAATGTGTTTATCTGAATCATTGTTAAGAATACCCGATACGGAAACAATTGATTTATTTATTAAAGATAAGTTCAGCAGTGCAAATTGGAAAAAGCATTTAAAACAGTCTAAATCGATTTTTGTTAATGCGTCAACAAGAGGATTAAATCTTTCAGGTAAACTTGTTTTTTTGGATGCATCTTTAACAGAAAACCCATATTTGAAAGTTAATAAATTGGTTGAAAAATTATCAGAACCGATTTTGAGAAAAATTTTGTTCCAAGTTATCAAATTTATGGGGAAGCAATTTGTATTATCTGAAAATATTGATGATATCTTAAATGATAAAGTCAAAATCGATAAAGATAATCACACTTATTCTTTTGATATGTTGGGAGAGGCAGCTGTTACTGCAGATGACTCAGAGTCATTTTTTGATTCTTATCTTCATGGTATTAAAACAACAAGCTTAATATCTAAAAAACTAAAAAAAGAAAATTTGGCAAACATCTCTATTAAATTATCAGCACTTTATCCACGATATGAAGGCGTAAAAAAGGAAGAGGTTTTAGAATATTTATATCAAAAGGTTGTTCTGTTAGTTAAAGAAGCAAAACAACATGATATTGGAATTACTATTGATGCAGAAGAAGCAAGTAGGTTAGAGCTATCGCTGCTACTTTTTGAACAAATCTATACTTCTAATTTATGTAAAAATTGGGGTAAATTTGGGTTAGTTGTGCAAGCTTATTCCAAAGAGCTTTACCAGTTTTAAAATGGTTGAATAAACTGAGCCATGAACAAGAAACAATTATTCCAGTAAGATTAGTAAAAGGAGCATACTGGGATTATGAAATCAAAAATGCGCAACAATTAGGGTTAAATGAATACCCAGTTTTTACATTAAAAGAGTCAACTGATTTGTCATATATGGCATGCTCATCTTTTCTTTTAAGTGATGAGTGCCAAAAGTTCATGTATCCACAATTTGCAACACATAATGCATACACATTATGTATGATTGAAAGTATAGGTTATAAAAAAATTACGAGCTACAAAAATTATTTGGAATGGGTGATGTTTTATATAATCATGTAAGAATGATCAATAAAAAACCAGTCAGAATTTATGCTCCTATTGGAAGCTATGAAAATCTTTTACCCTATTTAGTGAGAAGATTACTTGAAAATGGAGCCAATAGCTCTTTTATTCATCAGTTATTAGATGATTCATATGCTATAAATGAAGTTGTCAAAGACCCGTTAAAGTATTTAATAGATAGTGGTTTAAAATCAAACCCTAAGATTGATTTACCTCAAAATATCTTTAGACCTTATAGGGATAACTCTAGCGGTGTTGACATAAATAATTTATCAAGCCAAATGAAATTACAACAAAATGTAATCCCTTATTTGAGTTGTTATTTTAACGCCAGTTCTATTGTTGCCGGTAAATGTTTAGACAGTAATAATAGAATCGAAATTAGATCTCCGTATGATCCAGAAAAAATAATAGGAAAAGTTGCATGGTCTAATGAAGATGATGTAAAAATGGCATTTAAATCTGCAGTTAATTTTAAAGAATCTTGGATTCAGACTCCTATTAAGACCAAAAGTAAAATGGCTTCTGATCTTGCTAATTTAATTGAAGAAAATAAACATGAATTAATAGCACTTAATATTATGGAAGCAGGTAAAACGTTTAGCGATAGTATTGATGAAATTAGAGAAGCCATTGATTTTTGTAGATTTTATGCATCCGAAGTGATGCAAATGGAACAAGATTTCCCAACTTTATTTAATGATAAAATTACCTATAAATATCAAGGAAAAGGAATTTGTGTCTGTATTAGTCCTTGGAATTTTCCAATAGCTATTTTTATAGGACAAATTGTTGCAGCTTTAGTTACAGGGAATTGTGTGATTGCAAAACCGGCACCTCAAACAAGCGTAATTGCTTTTAAATTAGGCAAATTAATTTTAGAAGCAGGGTTTCCTGAACATGCATTTCATCTTCTTTTGGGTGATGGAGTATCCTTGGGCAACAAAATTATAGAACAAAATAACATAGATCAAATTGTGTTTACTGGTTCAACACAGACGGCCTTACACATTAGAGATAAAATTGCTCAAGTTGAAACAAATATGATAGATATTATTGCTGAAACGGGCGGTTTAAATGTAATGGTCGTGGACAGTACGGCTCTATTAGAGCAAGCTGCTATTGATATTATACATTCAGCATTTTATTCAGCTGGCCAACGGTGTTCAGCATTAAGAGTTTTATATATCCAAGAAGATATATATCAAAAGCTTATTGATTTGATTATTGGAGCAACGATGCTTTTAAAAGTTGGCAGTCCTGAGCAAATGAATACTGATATTGGCCCTGTTATTGACAAGCAAGCTCAAAACATGCTGTTAACACACATAGAGCGCATGAAAAAGCTTGGCAAGATTATTTATGAACAAGAACAATTTAATAATGAAGGTCAATTTGTTTACCCAACAATCGTGAAATTAGACTCTATTAATGAACTAACCCACGAAATTTTTGGTCCAGTATTACATGTTATAAGTTACAAGCCTAATTCATTAGGTCATATAATTGAGGACATAAATAACCAAGGTTATGGATTAACACTGGGCATTCAAACTAGAAATCATATTTTAGCGAACTACTTGGAGAAAAATATAAAAGTTGGTAATACCTATATAAATAGAAATCAAGTTGGCGCGGTTGTAGAGTCACAACCTTTTGGTGGAATGGGTAAATCAGGTACTGGTCCAAAAGCTGGAGGTCCACTGTATTTAAAAGAATTATCTAAAAAAAATATTAATTTATGAGTAGTTATTTATGAGAAATCACTTTAAAAATATTGAAAAAGAACAAGAAGTTCATATGAATTGGGAAAATTTGAGTTTACAAAAAAGGTATGATGTTTTGTTATCTATGATAAATGGAGTTAAGAATATAAAATTAAAGAATATGATCTCTAACTCGCTTACCAATGATTATGACAAATTAAAAGAACACTCTAAACAATCTTCAATCACTGGAGAGTTAAACGAATATTATTATGAAAGAAAGGGAACAATTATTTTATATTTCAGTGAAGAAATTGAATTTGGCTTTTTTCTAAGTTTCATTTTTTGTCAATTATTAATCTCCAATAAAATAATAATGAATAACATTTTAGAGGAGTATTACTTATTATACGAAAAAGACTTAGATTTATTTCGAAATTTATTTGAACAACAAATTAAAATAGAATCACTGACTCAAATTCAAGAAAAATTAGAGAAGGATAAAGTTAATTTATTAGTTTTATTTGGAAACAAAATAAATGGATCGCAATTTAGTAAAATAGTAAGTAGAAGAAATGACTATATAATAAAAATAATTCATGAAAGTAACTTGCAAACACCTTTATGCATTATTGATCAAGATAGAGCATTTTCTTATTGTAATGAAAGAGTGAAAACCACCAATTTAACAGCGATTGGTGGTAATACTGATTTACTAGAAATTTAAAATATTGACTTGAAAAAGTGTTAAATACTATCCATAATTTAAAGGTATAAACAAATTGATTCTATCTGAATCCTACGTGTTTTATTAATTTAGTTGTTTATACCTTAGCTTTTGAAAAGCTATCGAATAAGCTTTCTACAGCTTTACGGGTAAAGGTTTTTTATAAACTGATACGGTACTCTCAACGTTTGAGACTTGAAAGCTTATTCCTTCCTATTGCACCGACTGTTTTTTGAACGTTTAAAATCAAATTTAAATATAATTCTTTACATTAAGTTACTTTATGCTTATCATTCTTTTTGTCAGGAGAGATGGCTGAGTGGTTGAAAGCACCGGTCTTGAAAACCGGCATACGTTTGTAGCGTATCTAGGGTTCAAATCCCTATCTCTCCGCCAAATTAAAAGAAACCGCTTAATTAATTCTTAAGCGGTTTTTTGTTTTATATCGCAATAAAGATATCTTTTTGTGGTAACCTAGTCTTAGGTTTGTGAAAGTTATAATTTTTTTCAGATTTCTTATATCCCATTACTAATACCAAATCGGCTTCATAACCATCTAATTCGGAAAAAACTCATTTTGAATTATATTCTTATCGATGCCTTCCATTGGCGTTGACTAGATACTTAATCGAGCAAATACATGTAATGCGTTGCCTAAAGCAATGTGTGTTTGGGCTTTAGTTCATTTAAAATTACTTCCATTCTTATCGGTATTTAATTTTACAATTATACATTGCTAATTTTTTTAATAAAATTGTTAAAAGTTAATAGGGTGTTAAAGTAAGTTATTTAATTTTTATGTTGTATATTAATGATTTCATTTTTATACTCTTAATATTTCATAGTCTTAGATAAATTTAAAGATTATCACTAGTATATATCTGTTAATCATAAAAATTGATTTGTACAAAGTTTTCTTTTAATTGTATTTATTAGTATGATAAAAACTTTTCCTAACTCTATAAGAAGTATCGTAATGTTAAAAAAAATAATCATTTTTTTACTTTTAACGCTTATATCAATGAATGTTGTTAGCAAAACTATTTATATTCAGTCTACGAAAATTCATGTTCATGATGGCGACACCTTAAATTTTTATTATCAGAGTAGGAAATATAAAATTAGAAGCAGTTGTATTGATACACCAGAGTTATATGGACCATCAAAATCAATTGGTTTGCAGTCAAAAAAGAAATTTATCCAGTTAATCAAAAATCATAAAGTGATTAAGTTTATTTTAAAGGGTAAAGATAGATATGGCAGGTACATTGGAACTTTATACGGAAATGATAGTGACATTAATTTACAGATGGTGAGGCAAGGGTATGCTTTTGTTTATAAAAAATATTGCCAAAATCCTGAATATTATTTTGCATTTAAACAAGCCAAATTAGAAAAAAAAGGGCTTTTTAGAGAAGGCAAACATATTACGGAGCCATGGAAATATCGAAGAAAATATCGTCCATAGAGTTGTCAATAATAAAGATTTTATTGAATTGATAAATTATATATTGATTAAAAAGTGGTGCATTAGAACTTCTTTAATGTTGTTCAAGAAAACAAAAAAAATATTTTTAAAAGTTTATTTTTTGCCTAAGGTTAATATTATTAACCTGTAAAAACTCATTTTATGAAACTTCCTGAACTAATTATAAGCATCATTAAGACCCAGAGGTGCGAGTATATTTTTGGTGTTCCAGGTGATTACAACTTGCGATTTCTAGATTATATTGTTAAGGATAAACAACTAAGTTGGGTAGGAAATTGCAATGAATTAAATGCAGGATATGCTGCAGATGGTTATGCAAGAGAAAATGGATTTGGTGTTTTAGTTACGACGCATGGCGTTGGTGAATTAAGCGCAGCAAATGCAGTAGCTGGGGCATTTTCAGAGGATGTCCCTTTGTTACAAATCGTTGGATATCCAAAACAAAGTATCTTGAACTTAGATTTGCCGGTTCATCATACATTGGCAAACTCAAATAAAAATAACTTTATCCAATCATATAAGCCATTATGTTGCGCTATTTCACTTTTAAATGAGCACAACTATTGCTATGAAATATCTAGAGTAATCCAAGAAATTTTGATCCAAAAAAAACCGGGGTATATTGGGTTACCTGTGGACTTGGTTGATCTCGATATTACAAATATGTGTAATGAAATAGAAATAAACCCCTACTATTTTACTCAGAAAGTATCGACTTCTATTTTGAATAACATTCAAAAAAAAATTATTAAGTCAAAAAAACCAGTACTTCTTATCGGTGAAGATATAAAAAAATTTAATTGGATAAATTCTGTTTTAAGTTTTATCAATACGGTAGGGATACCTTTTGCTTCGGCTTTATCTGCAAAGGCAGTCATTTCTGAGAACCATCCTTTATTTGTAGGAATGTATGCTGGTCAATATAACTTAGAAGGAAGAGCTAAAATATTTAATTCTGATTGTATCATTACTATTGGCACGAAAGACACAGATTTTACTACAGGTGGTTTTTCAGAGAGCCAGATTGACTTAAAAAATGTAATTCAAATCAGGCATGACTACATCAAGATAAGCAATACAATTTATCCAAGTAACCTAGATGTGAATGATTTACTTGAAAGATTAGGTAGTAAATTGTCACAACGCACAATTACTCATGAGGACATCAAAAAATGCAAAGTCAAAAGAGTTGGCTTTAACTTACAAAAAAAATTGGAACAAAATACTTTTTGGGCATATATTTCCTCTCACATCATAAAAGACAATGATATTATCGTGGCAGATACGGGAACTTCAGTATTTGGTTTACTAGATGAATATTTACCTCAAAAAATTAACTTTTATTCCCAACTTCTTTGGGCATCAATTGGATACTCTCTTCCTGCTTCTCTTGGATTTGCTTTAGCAAACAAAAATAAAAGAATACTTTTATTCATCGGAGATGGAGCTTTTCAATTGACAGGGCAGGAGTTAAGCAGTATTAAGAAAGTTAATGCGAATATTATAATATTCTTGATTTGTAACGAAGGGTATACAGTTGAAAGGGCAATTCATGGCCCTTATGAAGCTTACAATGATATTAGTGCATGGGACTATGAGATGTTTGCACGCTCTCTCGGTTTTTCATATGTTTATAAAGTTAACAGTTTACAATGTCTTGAGAAAATTAATATGAAAAGCCATCAATCTGAACCAGTTTTAATTCAATGTTTTTTTGATAAAATGGATATACCGTCCTTACTAAAAGAAGTAACTGATAATTTAAAAAAATAAAGCCTTTTCGAATACGCATTTTCAATTTAGAATATATGATTAATCATTAAATATTGAGTAAACGAATTTATGCAACTAGAAACTATTTTAAATACACCGAATGTAAATATTAGAAAAAAAAAATTTAATTTTACTGAAATTGATAGTTATGAATTGATTATTTTAATTGTTGAAGACTTCAATAATAACGAGTTTTTAGCAAGTTTAGATAGTTTAGAGTTGAAGAGTCGATTTAAAAAATCAGGCAATCAGCATAACTCAGATTATCTTACCCAAATTCCAAATAGTTCAGGTACGTACTTTTTAGCTTTAAAAAAGAGTATCCCCTTTACTTTTATGGATAAGTTAAAAAATAAGCTTAAAAAAATAGATAATTTGAAGGGAAATATTGCGATAGTTAATCAATCTAACAAATCAGATATAGCTCAATATGCATTAAGAACAACATTAGCTTTAAGTGCTAACTTACCTCAATATAAAAAAGAATCGAACTCCCACCTGATCAAAAACATAGAGCTTTTTAATGGCGGGTCGAAGAGTTTAATTAATGAAGTTATTGCAGGTCATAAAGGAAATTTTTTGGCACGTTCACTTTCTATATTGCCGACTAATTATTTAACTCCTCAAAAATATTTAAAAATTATCAAAGAAATTTGTAAACAATATAAATTGAGTTTAGAAGTTTATAATTATCAGACACTTAAAAATATGGGAGCTAACGCATTTTGTGCAGTTGGTAGAGCATGTCAAGATGAGTCATTCATTATATGTGTCAAAAGAAGAGTCGGTGATGTAAAAAACAAAGTGACCTTTGTTGGAAAAGGGATATGTTTCGATACTGGTGGAGTGAGTTTAAAAGATCCAACAGGCATGTATGGTATGCATGAAGATATGCAAGGAAGTTCAGTAGCTTTGGGAAGCTTGTTAGCAATATCTGATGCTGATTATCCGATTAATGTAGATTGTTATTTAGCTATTACACAAAACTTAATAGGAAGCGAATCTTATTTAGTTAATGAAGTAATTACAGCCTTAAATGGCACCACGATTGAAGTTACAGATACAGATGCAGAAGGAAGAATGGCTCTTTCTGATACATTGACTTTGGCTTCTAAGGAAAAATCTGATTTATTGATAGATTATGCCACTTTAACAGGCTCTGCTGTTAGAGCCGTTTCCACTCGTTACACTGCATTATTTACCCCTAACATTGACCGCATTGGCCATTTAGTTCATTTGGGTAACGAATCAGGTGAAAGAGTTTGGCCTCTTCCAATGTCGGATGATTTTGATCAATTATTATCGTCTGAGATTGCAGATACATTGCAATGTTGCGTGACATCAAGCCCTGATCACATTTTAGCAGCAAGGTTTTTACATAAGTTCATTGATCATAACAATGTTAAAGAATGGTGGCATTTAGATTTAGCATCAGCAGAAAATAAAGGTGGCCTTGGCGCTATCCCGACTAATACAACCGGAAATGGAGTGTTTTTTACAATGGCTGCAATTAAATCTCAATTTAAACTCTAATTTACAGTGTAAAAAAAGAATCAATTTAATTTGATTCTTTTTTTATGGGAAGGTGTTAGAAATTGGCTTTATTAAAAATAAAAGAGTTCGCACAGAAAAGTGGTGTCTCCCAAAGAACTTTGAGACATTATGACAAATTAGGTCTTCTGTCACCATCATATCGTGCTGATAATGGCTATAGATATTACAATAAGGATGATTTTTCTAGACTTCAACAAATTAATATACTTAAAACGTTTGGGTTTTCGTTAAAAGAAATACAACAATTTATAGATAATCATGAAAATATTAATTCATCCTTAAAATCACAATCATTTTTATTAAAATTAAAATCTCAAACCTATTTCAGAATAGCATCTTTAATGGATAATATCATTGAAAACCAAGAATCAATAAAATGGGAAGAATTTTATAAACTTGCACTTTTTCTTAAAACAGATTTAGAAACTTGGGAAGATTTAAAGCATTTACAATTAAAGAATGATTTGACAGATGAGTTTCGTATTGAATTTTTGGAATTTAAGAAGTATCAAAGTGATATTTCTAATCAGAAGGAAAGAGCTTTTTTTTTAGGTTTATGGTCAAAAATTGAGGATAAAGTTAAAGTTTTAATGGAGGAAGAGCGTTCACAGGGTAAGCTACAAGATCAACAAATTGAACTAATTATTGTTGATTACTTGAAATTTCTTAATAAAACCTTTTATGGCTCCAGAGATTTTTTATTAACAAGAAACTTTCATCAACAAATTACTGAAAAATATAGCTTTCTTCATAATCATAGTATTATTGAATGGATTGAAAATAAAGAACAACAACTTTGGATAGAAAAGATAGAAAAGTTATACAAAAACCGTCAACACGAAAATCAACTGCAACAAAGAAATGAATTTTTAGGTTTTCTTAATCATGTAGGGATAACGATTCCACTGTTTAAACAAATATACTTAATAAATTTGGAAAGTTATTATAGTGATACTATAAAATTAGAGTATGTAAAAAAGCTCTTAAATCTTGGAACATAGGACTAAACTATTATTAACTTAAGGTGTTATTTTGTTAAATCCTTTGAGTATTCAAATGACACCCTTTCAATCTTTAAGAGATTTGACTTATTAGAAATTCCTCCTCTATATCCACCAATTTTTCCACCTGTTTGAATGACTCTATGACAAGGAATAATAACTGAGATTGGGTTTTTATTATTTGCATTCCCAACTGCTCGAGCAGCCTGATTATTACCAACTTTTACAGCGAGTTCCTTATAAGAAATAGTCTGACCATATGGTATTTGCATGAGTTGCTTCCAAACTGAAATTTGAAATTCAGAGCCTTTTAATTTGATAGGTAATTCAAAAGCTGTAAGCTTATTAAGCTCATAATGTTTTAACTGTTGTCTGGTTTCTTTAAGAATAGGATTGGATGATTTCTGTTTTGAACTAACTGTCTCAGTTTCTTTTACCCACGTTGCTTTGAGTAGATAATCATTATCAGCTTCTAAAAGAAGCCTGCCTGAAAAGTTGAAATCATAAATAAAGTAATCAATCATTTTACTCAGTAATTTTTTCAATTTAATTTTATTAATATATTCTATATCAAATATACTTCATAACTATAATGAATAAACTTCTTTTTTTTTAAAACATTATAGTGATGACTATAAGATATTCATCATATCTATTGTATAATCAATTTTATTAACAAATTAAATACTCAAAATAATATGAAACAAAATGCTAGTAGCGATATGCTCTTTGTATATTTACATGGGTATAAAGGTTCGCCTATTTCGGAAAAAGGAAAAAAATTAAAAAAATTTTTATTAAAAAATTATACAGACTCAAAAATATATTTTCCATTGATGCGCGAAAATGGTATGAGTTCTTTTAAAAAATTGAACGATTTCTTTAATAATGAAAATAGAAATAAAATTATAATAGGAAGTTCATTTGGTGGTTTTTTAGCACACTTACTCAAACAAACTAGAAAGGATGTAAAAAGTGTCATTTTAATAAATCCTGTTTCTAGGTTAGATCTTTTGGTCCAACAAGAAAGGTTTTATGATGTTAGAGAATCTGCTTTAAGGCTATATAATTTATTGCCATCACAAAATTCAGTTTTAGATGACTATTTATTACTTTTACAAGATGATGATAACATTACCCCTTTTGAAGATGCCATTAGTTTTTATAAAGGAGCTAAGTGTAATATTCAGAGTGGACAGGGTCATAACTATCATCAGATAGAAATTGTTTTCAAAGAAATCTCTTCATTTATAAATCAGTATTTGTGAGATCTAGTTAATATATTTTATAAAAAATTCTATTTAAAAATTTACTCTTGAATGAATCTCTTATAACATCCGTGTAAACGTTTACATGGTTTGTGTAGACAAAATAATTCGAGGACAGGTAAGTGAAAAAAGAGCAGATAGAAATATTAAATCAATATTCTCATAGAAGATATAATCCCCTTTTGGATGAGTGGGTTTTGGTGGCACCTCATCGAACTAAAAGGCCATGGCAAGGATCTCAAGATGATGAAGAAGAAGAGATCGGTGTTGATTATGATGAGAGTTGTTTTTTATGCCCTGGGAACTCTAGAAGCTCGAAGGAAATAAACCCTAATTATGAAGATACCTTTGTTTTTTACAATGATTTTCCTGCATTGATGGAAAATGCCGAAATACATTCCTTTAGAGAAGATCCTTTATTTCAAGGAGAGACTGTAAGGGGTACAGGTAAGGTAATATGTTACTCTCCAAGTCACTCTTTAACTTTACCCGAACTACCTATTGAGTCTATTGAGAAATTAATAAACTCGTGGGTAAATGAACTTGATGAACTTAGTAAAAGTTATAAATGGGTTCAAGTATTTGAAAATAAGGGCCAAATGATGGGTTGCTCTCAGCCTCATCCACATGGACAAATTTGGGCCAGTGAATTTATACCTACTCAAATAAATAAAAAAGATAGAAGTCAGCGTGAGTTTTTTAATAAATATAAGAAAAATTTATTGTTAGATTATGTTACCAAAGAACTTGAATTAAAAGAAAGAATAGTACATGAAAATGAACATTGGGTCGTATTGATTCCCTATTGGGCAGCTTGGCCTTTTGAAACCATGGTATTACCCAAAAGTCACATTCCTCAGATGTCATATATGAATTTAGAGCAAAGAAAATGTCTTGCCTCTATTTTAAAAAAATTGACAGTTAGTTACGATAATTTATTTAATTGCTCTTTTCCATATTCTATGGGATGGCACTTTGCGCCCTTTGTTGACACAATAAATCATTTAGAATACTGGCAGCTTCACGCAACTTTTTTACCGCCATTACTAAGATCGAAAAGTATCCGTAAGTTTATGGTTGGATATGAATTGTTATGTGAGCAAGGAAGGGATATCACACCAGAAGTTGCTGCAGAATATTTAAGAAATACATCAGTTAATCATTATAAAGCTAGAAAATAGGAAATAAGATGACAAGTTTAAATAATTTAAAAGAAAACTTAATTAATACTTTTATTACTCATTTTAATAAATCTCCAGAATTTATTTTTCAAGCTCCAGGTCGAGTCAATTTAATTGGTGAGTATACTGATTGTAATGAAGGGTTTGTTTTGCCGTGTGCCATCAACTATGGAACACAATTAGTCATTTCTAAAAGAAATGATAGCGATATAAATCTTGTTGCCTTTGATTATAACAATGAAAAAGATCATTTAAACCTAAAAAAAGATATTCAATTTGAACCCAATAAAATGTGGGCAAATTATATAAGAGGAATCATTCATTTATTTCATCTAAAAGGATATAAAATTGATGGTTTTGATTTAGTCGTTGGTGGAAATATTCCTCAGGGTACAGGCTTAAGTTCTTCAGCATCTTTATTGGTCGTGGTAGCAGATGCTATTAATACAGTTTTTAAATGTGGACTCAATAAAAAAGAAATTGCATTACTGGCGCAAGAAGCGGAAAATAAATTTGTTGGTGCGAATGTGGGAATCATGGATCAATATATAATTGCAAATGGTAAGGAGGGATTAGCGCTTAAAATTGATTGTAGATATCTTGAAGAAGAAGATGTCAATATTCCTAATGATTGGAATATTGTTATTTTTAATACCAATAAAAAGAGAGAAGTAGCAGATAGTGAGTATAATTTGCGCCGCGAACAATGCGAAAAAGCGGCTTTATTTTTTGACGTTTCCTCTTTAAGAGATGTGACAACATTTCAGTTTGAAGAACAAAAAAGTTTAATGGATCCTTTGATTGCAAAAAGAGCTCAGCATGTAATTTATGAAAATGAGAGAGTTTTAAATGCTGTTGATGCCCTTAGAAATTCTGATATGAATAAATTAAGTCAATTAATGTATGATTCTCACGAGTCTATGAAAAATGATTTTGAAATCACTTGTGCTGAAGTAGATACAATGGTTGATTTAATAAGAGAATCTTTAGGTAATGAAGGAGGAGTAAGAATGACAGGTGCTGGTTTTGGCGGTTGCGTAGTTTCCGTTATGCCTAAAAGTTTAGTGCCAAAGGTTATAGATTATGTTCAAGAGAATTATGAACCAAAATCAGGTTTCAAGGAAGATATCTATATTACAGAACCCAAAGCTGGGTCTTGCTTAATAGATAGCTTTTCAGAAGAAGTAATTGTTTAGTTATGTTAAGCTTACTTAAAGAATCTGAGTTTAAAGGCAAGTTTTACGATGGTAAACCGGCTAAGGTTTTTGAGTTACAAAATGAAACTGGCTTTAAAGTATGGATTATGGATATTGGAGCAACGATTATTCGTTGTTCTATTTCCGTGGATCATCATTCAAGAAATTTAATACTCCCAATTCCATCTTTAGACTTTTATTTAAAACAATCTGCATACATCAATTCTATCGTTGGACGATATGCAAATAGAATTGCTAATGCAAAATATGATTGTAATGGTGAAACCATCGAGTTAGACACGAATTCAGGTAAAAATTGTTTACATGGAGGGTTTAATGGTTTTGATAAGAGAAGATGGAAAGTAAATTCAAAAGGGAAAAATAGTGTTGAATTTCACTTGTTTTCGGAAGATGGAGATCAAGGCTTCCCGGGGAATATAGATATATTTGTAGAATATAAAATTTTAGAATCCAATGAATTACAGATTAACTTTAAAAGCTTTACTGATAAAAAAACACCATTAAATTTGACAAGTCATAGTTATTTTAACTTGAATGAATTAGATCAGGCTGGATTAGAGCAGTTTTTAAAAATTGATTCTCAAAAATATCTACCCGTCAACGAAGATGGAATACCTGATAATTCATTTAAATCAGTAAGAGAAACAGATTTTGACTTCACAAATATTAAAAAAGTGGGAGTGGATTTTTTAAAAAGCAAAGATCAGCAACAAGTAAGTGGTTATGATCACTCTTTTTTATTGGATGGCGCCAAAAAGCTTGTATTATTATCCGCTGATAAAAAGGTCAGTATGACGTTAATAACTTCGAAGCCAGCCATACATATCTATACAGGAAATTTTTTAGGAGAATGTACCTCAAGCACCAATACACCATACAATAATTATTCTGGTATTGCTATTGAACCACAATTTTTACCTGATTCACCAAATCAACTGTGGCATGAGGATACTTTTTTGGAACCCGGTGAACAATATGACCATTATATTCATTTAAAATTTGATAAGGCTAAACCATGACTGATAAAAAACTGAATCATTCTATCAAAATTTATTTCAACCCTGAGTGCAGCAAATGTCAGAAGCTTTTAGCGATTATCGATAAAAAAAATATTAATTACACATTAGTTGATTATCTGAAAAAGCCTCTAACGATTGCAGAATTAAAAGTGATCTTAAATAAGATGAACTTGAAGGCTCATCATATTATAAAAGAAAATTGTAAGGAGTTTGAGTCTTTGGGTATTGCAAACAAAAATTACTCCGATGAGGGCTTGATTGAGCTTATTTCTAAATATCCAAACTTAATGAATAGACCAATTATTGAAACGGATGATTTTGCGTTTTTATGTAGACCACCAGAAAAGGTCAACTTATTTTTATAAATGCTCAAAAATTTAAATAAATGCTTAAAAATTTAAAGCATTGATTGAGTTATTTATTTTTAATACTTGTAGTCTTGGCTAATTAATTCCTAGATTGACTTTTGATATTGAATTTCGAACAATTAATTTTAAACCAAATGACTGTTTTTTATCGAGTTTGTTTAGTAAAAGTAAAGTCGCGTATTGAGCCATTTCTTTAATAGGGTAATGAATTGTAGTGAGTTTTGGATAGACGTATTGGGCAACATCAAGATCATCAAAACCAATAACTGAAATTTCATTAGGTACTTTAATATTGTTTTCATGGAGAAACGCTATGACTCCTGAAGCGATTGAATCATTATAGCAAACAATTCCAGTATACTTAGTCGTTGATTTTATAATTTGTTTCATGGCGCTTTCGCCACCATTTTGATCTGGGTTAGTATAAATAACTTTGCTAATGAGGTTGTGTTTGGTGATTGCTTTTTTATAACCAATCTCTCTACTTTTAGCATCTTCTATTTGATGATTGGAGTTTATAAAGGCTATATTTGTATGGCCTAGCTTCGCTAATTTATCAGTCGCAATGTTTGTGCCCCAGGAATTATCTGTATAGACACACTTATCAGCAAGTTCCTTAATATATCTGTTAATAATGACGACATTTTCAATTTTGTTGGCAATTGAAATAATTTCACTATCTTTTAGGGCCTTGCTATGCAAAATAAGAGAATCACATTGTTTGCTTATAAATAGATTGATAATTTTTTTTTCAAAATCTGGATTGTGATAACCGTTACCTACCAAAATATGTTGTCCATTTTGTTTGGCAACCGTATCAATTGTTTTTATCATTTGACCAAAGAATGGATCTGACAGGTCATTCACTAAAACACCGATAGTATTTGATTTCTGAGTAACAAGACTTTGAGCCATTGCATTAGGGGCATATTCAAGTGAGTTTATTGCATCTTGAACAATTTGAGCTGTATCGAGGCTCACTTTATCAGAATTGTTTAAAACACGAGAGACGGTGGCTATTGATACTCCAGCTAATTTTGCAACATCTTTTATAGTAGACATGTCATTTAAATTCCTTTTATAGATAAGTCAAAATTAGATTAAAACCATATTGACTCCAATACTCTTGCTCTTGAATAAGGTCACTTTCAATAAGTTTATGTTTCTCAATCCAGTCTTTTTTGAATTCAATGTGCATGGAATTTTGATCACATTTGAAAGCAAGGTTATCTAAATTATATGATAATCGAGTCCCATTTAACACGATTGCTAATCTAAATATTTTTAGAGACTGTAAAATACTTGGTGCGGGAAAAAAGTGAAATTTTTCAATCGTATTTAAATCTAGTTTAATTGATTTTCTATGCCACCTAATTAATAAAGACAAAACATCTTGTACTTCTTTATTAAAACCTGGCATTGGCGTGTTTTGAGTAATATAAAAAGAATGTTTATGATAACCAGAATAATTAATGTTTAAACCAATCTCATGTAATTTAGTAGCCCAATGTAAAATATTAATCATTTCCTGTTTTTTGAATCCTTCAAGAAATAAGCTACATCTTTCCAAAATATATTGTAAAGTTTGAGAAATGAGTCTTACTTGAACTAAATCTACATTATATTGTTTTGATATTTCGCTTACCGTGTTAAATCTGATGTCTTTTTTCTGGAAGGTAGGATCCATTTCATAAATTAGACCTTCTCTTAATGCTGAATCAGAGTATGACATATTTTTTATCTGGAGGGATTTAAAAATACCAATTAAAATTATTAGCCCAGAAAGGAAAACTGGTTTTCTTTCAGGGGTTAATCCCTTAATATCAATCTCATCAATATTTGAAAATTTACTTACTTTATTGAGAATAAATTCCATTGCTGGCAATGATATAATGTCCTTCTCAAATTTATAATGATTTATGACTTCACGAATAATTTTCACAGTACCAGAGCAGCCAATAGTATGGTTCCATCCAACTCTTTGATAACGTAATGATATGCTTTCAAGCTCTTGCTCAACATATAAAATGGCTTTGTTAATATGTTTTTGATCGATGTTGTTTTTTTTAAAAAACTTTTGAGTTAGATTTACACAACCCATATTTTTACTAGTTGTATATTTAGGGTCATTACCTTGCCCTAAAATTAATTCAGTACTACCGCCGCCAATATCAACAACTAACCTTTTTTCTTTGTTTGTTTGTCCAAATAAAACGCCAAGATATATTAATCTTGCTTCTTCAATTCCAGGTAATACTTCAATATCATAAGGAAAAATTTTTTTGCCTTTGTTATAAAAACATGTGCATTTTTTGCTTCTCTTAAAGTGTATGTTGCAGCAATTCTAACATTTTTATATTCAAAATCTTTTATTCGTTCGGCAAAAAGTCGAAGACAGTCTAAACCTCGTTCCATTGCTTCTTCTGATAAGATTTTATTGTTATCTAAACCTGATGCTAGGTGAACTCTTTTTTTATGTCTACTTATAATTTGGAATCTTTTATTTATAAGTTGTGCCACAATCATATGAAAACTATTTGAGCCTAAGTCAATAGCAGCTATATTTTTAACTGGTACTAATTGTTTATTGATATCCATTTTTAATTTCCTATTTTTCTAGGCTTTTTAGGTATTTATAAATTTCAATTTGTGAACGCAATTTCTTCTTATTACCTCTAGGGATGTAGGTGTTCGTCATATTTTCATCTACAATTCTAGCTTTTACTTTATCTTGAAGTTGTATGTTTAAAATGCGTATGATCTTTTCTTTTAGCTCACTAGAACGAACAGGACAACCAACTTCGATTCGGTTGTCAATATTTCTTGACATCCAATCAGCTGAGGAGATAAACACACTGGGATTATTGTTATTATTAAAAACCACTACCCTCGGATGTTCTAGGAATCTATCAACAATACTTATTATTTCAATGTTTTCACTGTAACCTGCAAGATTGGGAATTAAGGAGCACATACCTCTGACTATAATGTTAATTTTAACACCAGAATTACTCGCTTCGTAGAGTTTGTTAATGAGACCTTGATCAACTAAGTTGTTCACTTTTAATGTGATGCCTGCTTTTAAGCCTTGTTTTATATTGGTAATTTCTCTCTCTATTAATGCGTAGAGTTTCCCCCTGGAATTTCTTGGTGATACAATTAGGTGGTCAAATTTGTTTGGTTTATAGGGGTTTCTAATATAGTCAAATACTTGTTTGACCTCGTTTGTTATAATTTTATCACAAGTAAATAAAGAAAAATCTGTGTATATTCTGGCCGTTTTTTCATGAAAGTTTCCTGTTCCAATGTGAGCATAACGGATTAATTGATCTCCTTCTTTTCTAGATACTAAACAAAGTTTAGAATGGATTTTAAGACCAGGTACACCAAACATCACATCTACACCGGACTCAGTTAATGTCTTAGACCATTCAATGTTAGCTTCTTCATCGAAACGTGCTTGTAATTCAACTACAACGGTTACTTTTTTTCCATTATTCGCAGCATCGATCATAGATTCAATAATCTTAGAGTTTTTTGCAACTCTGTAAATATTTATTTTTATTGCTCGAACCTTTGGATCAAAAGCAGCTTGCCGAACAAATTCTGTCATATGTCTAAAAGAATGATAGGGATAATATAATAAAATATCCTTATTACGAATTGCTTCAAAAGTATTTTTGAACTGAGTAAAATCTTTTGTTTCAAGAGGTGGAATAGGTTTGTTTTCTAAATAATCTCTTCCAACATTTGGAAAGCTTAAAAAATCCTTATAATTATGGTATCTTCCACCTGGCTCAATGCTATCATAGTTTGAGACCTTTAATAATTGACAAAGAAGTAAGACAATTTTTTTGGCATATTTTCTTCGTAAATAAATTGCACAGGTTTTGCTGTTACTCTTTGAGTCAGGCCCTGAGACATTTGTTCAAGAATACTAAAGTCAATTTCAGTACTTAAATCATATTCAGCATCACGAGTCATCTTCATGGAATATGCATTAAGTTGTTCGTAATCAAACAAACCTGAAAAAATATTATCAAGACATAATCGAATGATATCATCAAGAAAAATAATCTTTTTCTTTCTACTTCCTTTTTTACAAGGGATTTGAATAAATCTTGGTATTTGCTCACTCGGAATTTCAATAAGAGCAAAGTTTCTTTGATTTTCTGAATTGATATCAACAAAGAGGTAAGAATATTCGTCTTTTAAAAAATTGATTAACTCAATGTTATCATTTAAAACAATAGGTGATATAAAAGGAAGAATATTTTGATTGAAGTAATTTTTTAAATATGCTTTATCGCTGTTATCAAGCTGTAGCTCATTGACTAAAAAGATGTTTCTTTTTGCAAGTTCTTTAAAAACTTGTTGCCTTGTTTTATTGAATTCAATATTAAGTTCATTGATTTTTTTTGGATATTATTAAGTAATTCCTTTGCATTATGATTTTGAACTTGATCTTTTGAAATCAAAATAAGTCTTTTCACATCGGCAAATCTAACTTTATAAAATTCATCTAAGTTATTTGAATAAATACCCAAAAAACGAATTCTTTCTATTATAGGGTTTAATGGATCTTGAGCTTCCTGAAGAACTCTATGATTAAAGGATAGCCAACTTAATTCTTTATCAACAAATAATTTTTTACTATTCATAAGAAGTCAATTTTTTTCCAATTATAATTTAATTTTGATTTTATAATACTTATTTTATAATTTGTAGAAAAACTTCAATATAACTTTTGTTGAAAGCAAAAATATTAAATTTATATGAAATGAGATGTTTGTAATATTTATATTAACTTATTTATGTTAACTTATATTTATTCATACATGGATAGTAAATATATGACAATTGCAAAAAATATTTTAGATCAAGAAGTTAAGAAATATGCGGAAAAAAATGGAGTAATAAATACTTTGGAGTGGATATATTCAAATCAACACTTTTCTAAATTTAAAAAAGTTCAGTGGGGAAATCATTATTACGATGGGCTGGAGTTTTGTGATGGTAGTATTATTGCGATAAAACCAGATCATTTCAATTCGTTAGAAATAGTTGCTATTTAATATCCTTTGATTGACATTTTTTTTGATACTTATATTATTTGATGGATGTAAATTTAAAGGTTTTAGTATATGGCAAAATTGACCCTTCAAGAACAAATGTTAAAAGCTGGTTTAGTTGATAAAAAAAAATTAAAGAAAACAGCCAAAAAATCGAAAAAATCGCGTGATATGATTAGAGAAACCAGAGAAAATATTGCGACAAATAAAGCAGCACAAGTTGAAAAGGATAAGCTCCTTAATGAAAAGCGAGCGGAAGAACTTCGAAATAAAGAAATTGAAAACCAAATTAATCAATTAATCTTAAGTAATAAAATTAAAAACTATAGTGGTGAAATTGAGTATAATTTTCAAAGTGAAAATTTAATCAAAACTTTGTATGTGAATGATATGATAAAAAATCATCTGATTTCAGGTAAACTTGCAATTGCCAAGTTGAAAGAAAGTTACGAAATTATACCATCACCAGTTGCTCATAAAATCCAGGAAATCAATAGTTCAAAAATTGTTTTAAATAATGTTAATAATCATTCTGAAAGTGAACAAGATGATGATGATTATTATGCTCAATTTGAAATACCAGATGATTTAATGTGGTAAATTATATGAAATGTATTGCATATTTTTGTGGCATGATGCAACAATTTTGTGTAATGTATATAGAGTTTTAAATCTTTTAATTTTAAGTGAGTTTAATATGTCAAATGAAATAACAAAGGAAACTGTTTTCCATTTAGCGGACCAACTTCATAATTTGGGAGAACTTCCTACGGATTTAAAAATCCGTGAACTGAATAATCATTCAGGTCGTATTTCTGTAATCAATCAATTTTTAAAGAGTTGGGAGACTGAAAAATCGGTTGAAGAAAGAATACAAGAAATGAGAACTGTATACGAAGATAAAATAGAAAAATTAGAGTTAGAATTAAGCAAAACAAAAAAAAGCACGACAAGTACATCTGCAACTGATCTTAAAAAGCAACTTACTCAAGAGAAAGCTTTAGTTACTAAATTGAGAAAAGAGATAAAAGCGAAAGATGATTTAATTTTGAAATTAGAAAAATCTACCACAGCTAACACTTCTAATAATGTATCAACGCCTAATCGTTCGACAACAAAATCAGGACGTCCTGTAAGATCTCGCCCATCTAAAGCGGAAAAATAAATTAAAAAAATCCAACTAAGATTGGATTTTTTTTTAAATTTGTTAATATAAATTTAAAAATTTATCTTTTAAAGATTAGGAATCTTCATTGAAAAAAAAATAAAAAAACTTTTTCCTATGGATTTTTTTGGTGAGGAACACCATTTGAGATTTGTGATTAGAGCATATCAACCTAATGAAGTGCTAGATGCAATGTATTGGTGTTCATTACTCACATTTCGTAGACAACAATATGATTTGTTTAAATTATCAGAATCTAGAATTAATTTACATGAGCAGTGCAGTTCAAGAGATCACTCTGGATTTGATACCATACGTTCGGGCCAACGAATTAACGTAAAAATTATGGTACCAGTTGTAAGTGTGCAAAAATTAAAAGAAGAATATAGTTTAGGTTTTAAAGATGAACATGATGCAAAATAAAGAAGCTGTTCCAATTTTATATTCTTTTAGAAGATGCCCATATGCAATTAGGGCTCGTTATGCTCTTAACTTTAATTCAAAGAAGGTTTGTTTAAGAGAAGTTTTATTAAAAGACAAACCCAAAGAGCTGTTTCATTTTACTGAAAAAGGAACAGTCCCAGTTCTTGTTCTTGATGATCATTCTTCCATAATATCTGAAAGCCTTGAAATAATGAGTTGGTCTTTTAGTGGAAAAAATGATTGGACTTCGCTAGTTACAGAAGAATCTAAAAAGCTAATAGTTGAAAATGATCAATATTTTAAATATTGGCTGGATCGTTACAAATATTTTGACCGTTATCCAGAGTATTCAAAAGAATACTATCGAGAAAAATGTGAAACATTTTTAGAATCAATTGAAATTCTTTTAAAGAACTCCCTATTTTTAGCAGGAGATTCAATTTCTTTTATAGATATTGCTATTTTCCCATTTATTAGACAGTTTGCTTTATTTGATATGAATTGGTTTACTACAAGTCCTTATAAAAATACGCAAAATTGGTTAAATACTTTTTTATGTCAAACTGATTTTAATGAAATTGTCATGAAAAAGTTTAAAACATGGAAGGAATACAACAGTGAATATCTCTATCCATGATAGACACTGTTATATGCATTTTGCAGATTAACATTTTAGAAGCCAAAAGTTGCACTGATGCTGTAGGCCTGTTGGTTTCCACCTAGATCTGAACTTGCTTGAAATGCTGTATACGCATCGTAACCTGAAAATTTCAGGCGAATCCCAATAGCAAATCCGACTCGATCCATTGCTGTACCAAATGATGCTGACATGGAATGCATTCCATCTACATAATTTAGTCCAGATAGCGCAGCAAACGCGGCCATCGTATGTCTTAATTTAAGAATATCTTCACTATTCTGGTTGATCGCTTGTGTATTCTGATCGATTTTATTGTTTAATACACCAAAACCTTGATTCATATTCTGGTTAAGTAATTCGATTTGATAGGCATTTTCATTAATATTATCCATATTGGCTTGAATGTATCCATAGTTAGTTTGTATATCCTCTTTATTCTGAGTAATACTTGTTTTGTTATCTGCAATATTGCCAGTGTTAGTCTGAATACTAGTAGAGTTGGTTGTTATTTCTTGTTTGTTTTCTGCAATATGACTGGTATTACTTTCAATATTGTCAGTGTTAGTCTGAATACTAGTAGAGTTGGTTGTTATTTCTTGTTTGTTTTCTGCAATATGACTGGTATTACTTTCAATATTGTCAGTGTTAGCTTTAATACTAGTAGAGTTGGTTGTTATTTCTTGTTTGTTTTCTGCAATATTACTGGTATTAATTTCAATCTTGCCATTGTTAGTATTAATATCAGTAGTGTTATGAATAATTTCATCTTTTTGTTGATTTATTTCATTTTGTTGATCAACATTTGTTGATGCATTGAAGCCTATTTCAATTTGTTGAGCATCTATTTCAATTTGTTGATCAATATTTGCTGATGCATTGGACTCTATGTCTCTGTTGGCGTGATCAGCATTTGGAACTAAAGTATCATCAATGTATCTGCTAATAGTTTCAATCCATTTACCTAATCTGTAATCCACTGCATAACGATCAGCGTTTCCTCCACATGGCCCTGGCGCTAGACCGTTAGGACGGAGACACGAAGAGTTATTATAATAACCGTTATTTGCATTGATATCTGGGCCATCTATTCTATTAAAACTTTCTTGTACATCACCATTCGAGTTGTCATTAAACGTACTACCCATGTAAGTTCCTGCATCCCCATCCATGTCGAAGGGAGTGATTGGATCTCCTACTGCTTTTTCTTCTTCGAATTGTTGAGATAATGTCTTTATGTCTTCGGAAAAGGCTAAATTAAACGTTGATGTAAAAGTTAGACAACTCAGTATCATTATAAATTTTTTTAAAAAATTAGATTTCATTTTCAAATCCTCAAAAGTTACATTTGAAAATTGAAAAGCATTTTACATGCCAAAGCTAATTTATTGATTTTCAATAATATTATATTTTAAGTACTTTTAGTTTTGCAAAAAACCGTGAACCTATTCTAGTTCTTATATAAATTCTAAAAAAAACAACACTGTACAATTATTGTTTTCTATAATTAAAGAAATACTTTTTTTATTGTTGATAAAGGTTTGTTGATGAAAAAGTACATCATTATTTTAACTTTACTCTTTTTTATAATATTGATTATTTTTCTTTTGAAAAAACAAGACACGTCTTTGTCTCCAAAATCAAAAGATGAAAATAAAGGGGAAGAAATAGCAAAAGTAACGACTAAGTTGTTTGTGCCAGAAAATTTTGTTCTGCAATATCGTACGGAAGGCAAAACAAAGCCTTTTTTATCTCTTGATTTGATATCAAATACTGAGGGAGTTATTAAAAAAGTACTTGCCAAAAAAGGAGATTATGTTGAACAGGGAAGTGAGCTTGTAAAATTTGATTTAGAGAATCTCGAAACGGAATTAATCAAAGCAGAGTCTGATTATATTGAAAAAAAAATGGAATATAAAGCAATAGAAAATCTCCACCAAAGTGGATTTCAAGCTAAATTACGATTATTGCAAGCCAAGGTTGCTTATAATACTGCTAAGTCGTATTGGGAAAAAATTAAAGATGATTTAAATAAAAAAGTTTTGAGAGCACCAATATCTGGAATACTAAATGATATTATTGATGATACAGGGGTGTATGTAAAAAAAGGAGAAGTTTTAGGCAAAATTATTCAAACTAGAGAATTAATTGTTCAAATAGATTTAAACCCTAAATACATAAATCAAATCAAACTCAAAGATGACGTAGACGTAGAATGTAATGCACAAAAGTTCTTGGGAGAGATAAGTTATATATCTTTCGAAGCCAATCCACAAACAAATACCTATGATACTGAAGCTTTAATTAAAAACAAAAACCTTAAAGCAGGTCAATTGTGTAAAGTAAGGTTTGATCTAGAAAAAAAAATGGGGATTCAGGTCTCTCCATCTGTCCTAAGTTTTGATAATAAAGGCAATATTGGCGTCAAATATGTAGAAAACCAAAAAGTATTTTTTCAAAGTGTCCAAGTTGAAAATATAACGACAAAAAATGTATGGGTCACTAACATTAATAAGCCCATCAATATTATTGTTTTAGGGCAATCTAATGTAAATATAGGGGAGCCGGTTAAAACAAAAAGTATTGGTGATTTGTATGAGTAAATTGCTAACTCAGCTTTTTTATAAAAATAAAACAATAAACTTGGTTTTTATTATATTAATGATAGTGGGGCTATTTTGTTATTTTAATATTTCTAAAGAAGCCGAGCCAGATGTAAAAATGCCCTATATATACATATCAATGAATTATCAGGGTATTTCACCTGAGGATTCAGAAAGACTTCTGCTGAGACCAGTTGAAAAAAAATTAACGAGTGTAAAAAATTTAAAAACCTTTAGATCTACGGCAACTGAAAATCATGCTTCTATTTTTTTAGAGTTTGATATTGGGTCAGATTCTAAAAAAGCCATAGATGATATCAGAGAAGTCATTGATCAGGTCAAATCTAAATTACCTGAAGGAACTTCCGAACCGAATATAAGAGAAATTAGCTTAGCAACACAAAACCCAATCTTAAAAGTAGTCATATCAGGGAGTATTCCTGAAAGTAAGATGAACGATTTATCTAAAAGATTGAAAGAAAATCTTGAAAAAAATATAAATATATTGGAAGTAAAACAGAGAGGAAATAGAGATGAATTTGTTGAAATTAACATATCTCCTATGTTTTTATCACTGTATCAAATCAATTTAAAAGATGTATACAATTATATACAAAAAAATAATACTCTTATCCCTGCTGGTAATCTACAAACCGGAGAGGGCTCATTAGATTTATCAGTTCCATCGGTTATTGAGAATATTACAGACATCTTAACAACACCAGTTAAAAGTTTTGAACAAGAAGTTATTATCATGTCAGACATAGCCGAAGTAAAAAGAACTTTTAAAGACGCCGAATCATCATCAAGTTTAGATAATAAAAAAATGATTACTTTGGAAGTAATGAAAAAACCAGGTAAAAATATTATTGATACTGTAGATATTATTAGAACGATTGTAAAAGAAAACACTCAATCTTGGCCGGTAAATATCAATGCTTCGCTAATTAGCGATCGCTCTGTTCAAGTAAAAGAGATGCTCAATGAATTGAACTCTAATATTATATTATCTATTATTTTAGTCTCGATAGTCGTGTGTTTTTATTTAGGGATAACTAGCAGCGTCTATGTATTTTTAGCCATTCCATGCTCAATATTATTAGGCATAACAATGCTTACGGCTTTAGGTATAACAATTAACATTGTTGTAATGTTTGCGCTCATAATGTCAGTTGGTTTACTAGTTGACGGGAGTATTGTTGTTGTAGAAGATGCAAAAAAAAATTTAGAAAACGGTGAGACAGTTTTTAATAGTTACCTCAAATCTTCAAAAAGAATGGCCATTCCAATTTTTTCATCAACACTAACGACTATCTTAGCTTTTATGCCCTTAATGTTTTGGCCTGGTATTATGGGTGACTTTATGAAGTATTTACCTATTACTATGATTGCGGTCTTATTTTCTTCGTTTTTGATTGCAATCATTTTTATACCAATTATAGCTAGTCAAATAAGATTAAAAAATAAGTCAATTAAAAAGGTTGCGGTAGACAGTTTTTTGGCAAACAAATATCAAACATATCTAAAAAGAATAATCAAAAAGCCGAAAATGTTTGTAGCTCTAATTATAACCATGTTGTTTATGGTCTGTATTGTATTTGTTTTTTTTAATAGAGGTATTGAGTTTTTCCCGAAAATTGATGCAACCAACATCATTATAAAAATTAAAGCAGATAAAAACTTATCTTTAGAGCACAAAGAAAAAATAATGAATGCCGCTTTAAGAAAAGTAGAAAATGTAAAAGGAGTAGACTTCGTTTTGGTTAAAACAACAAGTAATCAACGAGAAACAAGTATTGGACAATTAGATATTAATCTTTTGAAATGGGATCAAAGAGAGAAATCAAAATTGATACTTAATCAAATTAAATCAAAGCTTGATGAAATATATGGAATTAAATATATATATATAGAAGACAAAAAGGGGCCAAAGCTGGGGAGAGATATAAAAATTATTTTAAGCTCAAATCAATATGCCAAGCTTGCGAAGTTTACTAGTAAATTTGCGAAAGATTTAAGTCAAATAAATGGTATCAAAAATATTGAAAATAACATTCCGATGGATCAGTTAGAATGGGATATTCAAGTAAATAAGAAAATTGCTGCAGAATATGGAACAACTACAGAAGAAATAGGTAGTTATATACAAATGATTTCAAATGGATTGTTAGTAGGTACATTTTATCCAGATGATTTAAGTGAAGAAATCGATATACGCGTTAGATTTCCAAAAGATTTCAGAAGTATTAACCAATTAGATGAAACACGGATCATGACTCCAAATGGTCAGGTTCCATTGTCTAAGTTTATCAAAATAAGCCTAAAAAATAGTAATGAAACTTATAGAAAAGTTGATGGGAATTTTGCTTTTAATATATTAGCAGATGCTGAAGATAGCTCAAAAATTTATAATATAAATCAAAAAATTAGTAAACTTTTATCCAATACAGTTATTCCACAAGGTATTAGTATAAAAATTGAAGGCGAAAGAAGTAAAACGAAAGAATCAGAACAGTTTTTAAAACATGCTTTTCTAATTGCTTTATTTTGTATTTTAATTGTGCTTGTAACGCAATTTAATTCATACTCTCAGGCTTTGATGATAATTTCAGCAATTATTTTTTCAACTATTGGTTCTTTAATTACATTGATTATTTTTAATCAGCCATTTGGTATTGTCATGTCTGGAATTGGTATTATCGCTTTGGCAGGTATAGTTGTGAATAATAATATTGTGTTAATTGATACATTTAATTCCTATAAAAATGCGTCATCATCACTGGATGATATTATTCTTAAAACTGGACTAAATAGATTAAGGCCGGTACTTTTAACAACGATTACAACTGTATTTGGTCTATTACCAATGGTTTTTAAGTTCAGCTTTGATTTTGTGAACCTGAAAATCCAGTATGATGCACCATCAGCCCAAATGTGGTCTCAATTATCATTAATCGTATGTGGAGGGCTAATTTTCTCGACTTTCCTTACTTTATTTGTTACACCATGTTTATTAAAAATATTTAGTAAAAAACACGCTTCAAAATTGATTAGTTAAATTCCATTTTTATCATCCTTTTGTATTAATAAAATATAAATAATACTTGAATTTTATATGTGTGTATGTTCATATATGCAATATAAATTATTGTGACATAAAAATGTAGCATTTCTAGTGCATAATAATTTTCAGAAATATAAAACAAATAAATAAATATAATATAACACAAATTATGTGAAGGGAGGTATATTCACAATGAGTAGGATCGCATTAGTAACAGGAGCAAAAGGCGGCATTGGTTCAACAATAACTAAGTCTTTATTAGAACAAGGATATCGTGTAATTGCGACTTATTCCCCTGGAAGTGAGGAGTCAGCTCAAGAATGGTTTAAAGCGAATGGCTTTACGAATGAACAAGTTCGATTGTTAGCTTTAGATGTCACTGATACAGCATTTTGTCAAGAATCATTATCTGTTCTTTTAAAAGAAGAAGGTAAAGTTGATGTATTAGTTAATAACGCTGGTATTACTCGTGATACTACATTCAAGAGAATGACTGCAGAACAATGGAATGAAGTTATAAACACTAACCTAAACAGTTTGTATAACGTAACTCACCCAATTTTTAATTCTATGCTTGAAAATAAGTCAGGTAGAATTATAAATATTACATCTGTTAATGGTCTTAAAGGACAGTTTGGACAAACAAACTACTCAGCTGCTAAAGCAGGTATGATAGGATTTACAAAAGCGTTGGCTTTTGAAGGTGCGCGTGCAGGTATTACTGTCAATGCTATTGCACCTGGATATACTCTAACACCAATGGTTGAGAAAATTAAACCAGAGATCTTAGATTCTATTAAAGCTGAAATTCCAATGAGACGTCTTGCAACTCCAGAAGAAATTGGTGGTGCAGTCGCATATTTAGCAAGTGATGCTGCAGCTTATATTACTGGTGAAACTTTAAGTCTTAATGGTGGATTATACATGCACTAAAATGTATGTATATGGGAGAAAAAAATGTCAAAAATTTATATTGTTAGTGCAAAAAGAACTCCAATTGGTAGCTTTTGTGGAGCACTTAAAACAGAATCAGCGGCTAAATTAGCTGCAGTAGCTATTAAGGCTGCTTTAACTGAAGCGAATCTACCAGCGGAAGCAGTAGATGAAGTTATACTAGGAAATGTAGTGGGAACTGGTCAAGGTATGGGACCAGGTCGACAAGCATCAATTTTAGCTGGAATTCCAGCAGAAGTACCTGCATATACCTTAAACATGGTTTGTGGTAGTGGAATGAAAACCATCATGGATGCAGCTGCTCACATTAAAGCAGGTGATGCAGATGTTGTTGTTGCTGCAGGTGCCGAAAATATGTCACAAATACCTTTTGCGACTGAATCTAATGTTCGTGAAGGTAACAAAATGGGTAATATTCAATTATCTGACTTATTAATTACCGATGGATTAACAGATGCTTTCAATAAGTATCACATGGGTGTAACGGCTGAAAACGTAGTAAGTGAAGTTAATTTATCAAGAGAGCAACAGGATGAATTTGCTTTATCTAGCCAGAGAAAAGCAGTTGCTGCAATAGAAGCAGGAAAATTTGCTGACGAAATCACACCTGTTGAAGTTGTCACAAGGCGTTCAACGAATGTAGTTGATACAGATGAGTATCCAAAGCAAGATGCAAGTATTGAAAAATTAGCTAAGTTAAGACCTGCTTTCAAAAAAGATGGCTCTGTAACTGCAGGTAATGCTTCTGGAATTAATGATGGTGGAAGCGCAGTCATCGTAGCTTCAGAAGAAGCAGTTAAAAAATACAACTTAACACCAATTATGGAAGTTGAAAGTTATGCTCAAGCAGGGCTAGCACCAGAAGTAATGGGTTTAGGTCCAGTACCAGCAGTCATGAAAGCTTTAGATAAAGCAAACTTATCTATCAATGATTTGGGCTTATTAGAGTTAAATGAAGCGTTTGCCGGTCAAGCTCTTGGTGTTGCGTATCAGTTAGCGGATAAATTAGAAGTTCAAGTTGGTAGTATACTTGAAAAAGCTAACGTTAATGGTGGAGCTATTGCTTTAGGTCATCCATTAGGAGCATCTGGAAATAGAATTGTAGTAAGTTTAATTCACGAAATGCGTCGCCGTAATACTCAATATGGTTTAGCTTCTCTTTGTATTGGCGGCGGAATGGGTACAGCTATTGTACTAAAAAATGTTTAACAAATAATTTTGTTAAAAAACAAATTGAAGTAAATCTTTATAAGGAAAATAATATGTATACTGATATGTTTAAATCTTTTTCTGAGCAAGCTGAAAAAACTTTTGCTCCTTTAGTTAAATTCAACAAACTATGCGCAAAAAACGTAGAAGAGTTAACTCACCTACAACTTTCTGCTGCACGTTCATATTCTGAGTTAGGTTTGTCTCAACTTAAAGCTGCAACTGATATCAAGGATGTTCAATCTTTAGTTAGTTTTAACAGCTCACAAATTGACGCTCTAACTCGTTTATCTCAACAAATGGTTGAAGATAGCAAAAAATTCTCAGCTGTAGCACAAGATTTTAAAGCTGATTGTGATGCTTTAGTTGCTGAAAATGTAAAAGAAGTAGCACCAGCAGCTTAATTTATTTTTCAAATCCATTCTAACTTAATGTTGGGATGGATTTTTCCTTTCTGAGAGGTAAATGTTCAATGTACAAGAACTTTTTTACGGATTACCTTGATCAGCTTCAAAAATGTAACCAAAAATGGTGGGAAGAAATTGAAAACAATAAAACGACTTTCAATTCACCATTAGGAAAAGCAATTAATGAAGTTAACTTAGATGATATAACTAAGTTACTTGAAAAAGCAGTCAGTAATCCCGATGCTTTAATGAAAGTCCAAATGAACTGGTGGGAAAACCAATTTAAAATTTGGCAAAGTATTTCACAACCAACACAAGCTCAACAAGAACATGATTTGATAGAGCCAGACAAAGGTGATAAAAGATTTAATCATCCAGCCTGGAAAGAAGAGTCAATGTTTAATTTCATCAAACAATCTTATTTACTTTTTAGTAATACAGTTCAACAAACCATAGATAGTGTTGATGGGATTGAGCCAGAAGTTAAAGAACGTTTAAGTTTCTTTTCTCGACAGGCTGTAAATGCCATGTCTCCAAGTAACTTTATTTCAACAAATCCAGAATTAATGAAATTGACCATTGAATCCAATGGGCAAAATCTTGTAAAAGGGATCAAGTTACTTAAAGAAGATTTAGATGCAAGTGCTGAGATGTTAAAAGTAAGAATGACAAACAGTGCAGCCTTTGAATTAGGTAAAAACATTGCTAATACTGCAGGTGATGTTATTTATCGAAATGATCTATTTGAATTAATAGAATACAAACCAACGACTGAAAAAGTAAATAAAACTCCATTATTATTTATCCCACCATTTATAAATAAATATTATATTTTAGACTTACGTGAAAAAAACTCTATGATTAAATGGTTGGTTGAACAAGGTCACCGTGTTTTTTTAATGTCATGGAAAAACCCTAATAGTGAAATGGCAAAAGTTGGTTTTGAAGATTATGTTGTTGATGGTGCCCTAAATGCAATTAATATTGTTTCTGATGTTACAAAACAAAAAGAAATAAATGTAAGTGGATATTGTATTGGTGGGACTCTTTTAGCGACAACTCTTGCCTATTTGAAAGCGACTGGTCAAAAATCTAAAGTAAAAACAGCAACATTTTTTACTACGTTATTGGATTTTTCTCAACCGGGAGAATTAGGAAGTTTTATCAATGATCAAGTTATTACGGCTATAGAAGAGCAAAATACTTCCAAAGGTTATTTAGATGGTCGTTCACTTAGTGTTACTTTTAGTTTATTAAGAGAAAATAGCCTATACTGGAATTACTATATTGATAACTATCTTAAAGGAAATAGTCCTGTAGACTTTGACATGTTGTATTGGAATAGTGATAGTACAAATGTTTCTGCTAAATGTCATAATAATATCCTGAGAGATTTTTATCTTGATAATAGTTTGGCAAATGGTAAGTTCAAAGTGAAAGGTGTTGAAATTGACTTATCAGCAGTGGATACAAACAGCTACTTTATTTCTACAAAAGAAGACCATATTGCACTTTGGCAAGCTACTTATCGTGGTGCACTTATGTTTAAAGGCGATAAAACTTTTGTTTTAGGCGATTCAGGTCATATTGCTGGTATCGTTAATCACCCATCCAAAAATAAATATTCATATTATACTAATACAAAATTAGTCGAATCTCCTGAAGATTGGAAAAATGATATGAAGGTTAATGAAGGATCATGGTGGACACACTGGAATGAATGGTTATCAAAAAATAGTCCCTCTACTAAAGTGTTAGCACCTAAAAATGCTGGAAATTATGAGTTTAAGTCTATTAACGTTGCTCCTGGCGATTATGTAAAAGAAACATTATCATAAAAGCTCTTTTTTGATGAAAATAAGGCCAACTTGTCCACTTTGTGAACAGTTGGTTTTTTTTTTAAAAAAAAGTATTGAAATAAAATTATAACTATCTATAATTCATTCCCACAAAAGAGAGAGATTTCTTTTAAGTTCTTTAAAAATATAACTAGATAATCTGTGTGGGCACTCGTGAATGATAGTCATTAAAAAAGAATTATCAATGAGCTGAGTGACCGAATGAATAGCGATATTCATCACAGTCAATTTATTAATCAGAATTCATTGAGCCAAAACTTTAATTGAAGAGTTTGATCATGGCTCAGATTGAACGCTGGCGGCAGGCCTAACACATGCAAGTCGAGCGGTAACAGGGGAGAGCTTGCTCTCCTGCTGACGAGCGGCGGACGGGTGAGTAATGCCTGGGAATATGCCCTAATGTGGGGGATAACCATTGGAAACGATGGCTAATACCGCATAATCTCTACGGAGCAAAGGGGGGGACCTTCGGGCCTCTCGCATTAGGATTAGCCCAGGTGGGATTAGCTAGTTGGTGAGGTAAGGGCTCACCAAGGCGACGATCCCTAGCTGGTTTGAGAGGATGATCAGCCACACTGGAACTGAGACACGGTCCAGACTCCTACGGGAGGCAGCAGTGGGGAATATTGCACAATGGGGGAAACCCTGATGCAGCCATGCCGCGTGTATGAAGAAGGCCTTCGGGTTGTAAAGTACTTTCAGTTGTGAGGAAGGTGGTAGCGTTAATAGCGTTATCATTTGACGTTAGCAACAGAAGAAGCACCGGCTAACTCCGTGCCAGCAGCCGCGGTAATACGGAGGGTGCGAGCGTTAATCGGAATTACTGGGCGTAAAGCGCATGCAGGCGGTTTATTAAGCCAGATGTGAAAGCCCCGGGCTTAACCTGGGAATTGCATTTGGAACTGGTAAACTAGAGTCTTGTAGAGGGGGGTAGAATTTCAGGTGTAGCGGTGAAATGCGTAGAGATCTGAAGGAATACCGGTGGCGAAGGCGGCCCCCTGGACAAAGACTGACGCTCAGATGCGAAAGCGTGGGGAGCAAACAGGATTAGATACCCTGGTAGTCCACGCCGTAAACGATGTCTACTTGAAGGTTGTGATCTTGAATCGTGGCTTTCGGAGCTAACGCGTTAAGTAGACCGCCTGGGGAGTACGGTCGCAAGATTAAAACTCAAATGAATTGACGGGGGCCCGCACAAGCGGTGGAGCATGTGGTTTAATTCGATGCAACGCGAAGAACCTTACCTACTCTTGACATCCAGAGAACCTTTTAGAGATAGAAGGGTGCCTTCGGGAACTCTGAGACAGGTGCTGCATGGCTGTCGTCAGCTCGTGTTGTGAAATGTTGGGTTAAGTCCCGCAACGAGCGCAACCCTTATCCTTGTTTGCCAGCACTTCGGGTGGGAACTCCAGGGAGACTGCCGGTGATAAACCGGAGGAAGGTGGGGACGACGTCAAGTCATCATGGCCCTTACGAGTAGGGCTACACACGTGCTACAATGGCATATACAGAGGGCTGCCAACTCGCGAGAGTGAGCGAATCCCATAAAGTATGTCGTAGTCCGGATTGGAGTCTGCAACTCGACTCCATGAAGTCGGAATCGCTAGTAATCGTGGATCAGAATGCCACGGTGAATACGTTCCCGGGCCTTGTACACACCGCCCGTCACACCATGGGAGTGGGCTGCACCAGAAGTAGATAGCTTAACCTTCGGGAGGGCGTTTACCACGGTGTGGTTCATGACTGGGGTGAAGTCGTAACAAGGTAGCCCTAGGGGAACCTGGGGCTGGATCACCTCCTTACCTTAAAGATTATATTGATGTAGTGTCCACACAGATTATTTAGTTAAATATTAAAGAGATTTTCAAGATAGTTAATCTTGAAACCCAAGTCCCGTTCGTCTAGAGGCCTAGGACACCGCCCTTTCACGGCGGTAACAGGGGTTCGACTCCCCTACGGGACGCCACTTAGGGTCGTTAGCTCAGTTGGTAGAGCAGTTGACTTTTAATCAATTGGTCGCAGGTTCGAATCCTGCACGACCCACCATTATTTAATTTAATGGTTTTTTAAGTGGGCGATTAGCTCAGTTGGGAGAGCACCTCCCTTACAAGGAGGGGGTCACTGGTTCGAGCCCGGTATCGCCCACCATTTTCTCCTGGGGCTATAGCTCAGCTGGGAGAGCGCCTGCATGGCATGCAGGAGGTCAGCAGTTCGATCCTGCTTAGCTCCACCAATTCCTAAGCTGTTTGATAGAGACATTTTAGGAATTGGTTTTTTTTGAAAACCATAGCTCTTTAACAATTTGGAAAGCTGACTAGTAAAATAATTCTAACGAAAGTTAGAAGAGTTCTCAAAAAGCAAAACACATCAAGTGTCTTGTATTTTTAAGATCCGGCGAAACAAAGAACCTTGGTTGTTTAGACATACGTGAGACCCTTTGGGGTTGTATGGTTAAGTGACTAAGCGTACACGGTGGATGCCTTGGCAGTCAGAGGCGATGAAGGACGTACTAACTTGCGATAAGCGTAGATAAGGCAGTAAGAGCCACTTGAGTCTACGATTTCCGAATGGGGAAACCCAACTGCATAAGCAGTTATCCTAAACTGAATACATAGGTTTAGGAGGCGAACCGGGGGAACTGAAACATCTAAGTACCCCGAGGAAAAGAAATCAACCGAGATTCCGGTAGTAGCGGCGAGCGAAACCGGACCAGCCCTTAAGTTTTCATTGTGCTAGGCGAAAGTTTTGGAAAATTCTGCGGTACAGGGTGATAGCCCCGTAGCTGAAGGCGCAATGATAATGAAATCGAGTAGGACGGGACACGTGACATCTTGTCTGAATATGGGGGGACCATCCTCCAAGGCTAAATACTCCTGACTGACCGATAGTGAACCAGTACCGTGAGGGAAAGGCGAAAAGAACCCCTGTGAGGGGAGTGAAATAGAACCTGAAACCGTGTACGTACAAGCAGTGGGAGCCCCTTCGTGGGGTGACTGCGTACCTTTTGTATAATGGGTCAACGACTTAATTTTAGTAGCAAGGTTAACCGAATAGGGGAGCCGTAGGGAAACCGAGTCTTAACTGGGCGAATAGTTGCTAGGATTAGACCCGAAACCAGGTGATCTAGCCATGGGCAGGTTGAAGGTGAGGTAACACTTACTGGAGGACCGAACCGACTAATGTTGAAAAATTAGCGGATGACTTGTGGCTAGGGGTGAAAGGCCAATCAAACCTGGAGATAGCTGGTTCTCCCCGAAAGCTATTTAGGTAGCGCCTCGGACGAATACTACTGGGGGTAGAGCACTGTTAAGGCTAGGGGGTCATCCCGACTTACCAACCCTTTGCAAACTCCGAATACCAGTAAGTACTATCCGGGAGACACACGGCGGGTGCTAACGTCCGTCGTGGAGAGGGAAACAACCCAGACCGCCAGCTAAGGTCCCAAAGTTATAGCTAAGTGGGAAACGATGTGGGAAGGCTTAGACAGCCAGGATGTTGGCTTAGAAGCAGCCATCATTTAAAGAAAGCGTAATAGCTCACTGGTCGAGTCGGCCTGCGCGGAAGATTTAACGGGGCTAAGCTATACACCGAAGCTGCGGCAGCGTGCATTAGCATTGCTGGGTAGGGGAGCGTTCTGTAAGCCGTTGAAGGTGGATTGTAAAGTCTGCTGGAGGTATCAGAAGTGCGAATGTTGACATGAGTAACGATAAAGGGAGTGAAAAACTTCCTCGCCGGAAGACCAAGGGTTCCTGTCCAACGTTAATCGGGGCAGGGTAAGTCGACCCCTAAGGCGAGGCCGAAAGGCGTAGTCGATGGGAAACGGGTTAATATTCCCGTACTTTTTATAATTGCGATGGGGGACGGAGAAGGCTAGGTAGGCCTGGCGACGGTTGTCCAGGTTCAAGAGTGTAGGCTAATGACTTAGGTAAATCCGGGTCATTGTTAGGCTGAGACTTGATGTCGAGCTGCTACGGCAGTGAAGTTATTGATGCCATACTTCCAGGAAAAGCCTCTAAGCTTCAGATTATAAGAAATCGTACCCCAAACCGACACAGGTGGTCGGGTAGAGAATACCAAGGCGCTTGAGAGAACTCGGGTGAAGGAACTAGGCAAAATGGTACCGTAACTTCGGGAGAAGGTACGCTCTTGACGGTGAAGAGACTTGCTCTTGGAGCTGTTGAGAGTCGCAGATACCAGGTGGCTGCAACTGTTTATTAAAAACACAGCACTGTGCAAAATCGAAAGATGACGTATACGGTGTGACGCCTGCCCGGTGCCGGAAGGTTAATTGATGGGGTTAGTTTTCGGACGAAGCTCTTGATCGAAGCCCCGGTAAACGGCGGCCGTAACTATAACGGTCCTAAGGTAGCGAAATTCCTTGTCGGGTAAGTTCCGACCTGCACGAATGGCGTAATGATGGCCACGCTGTCTCCACCCGAGACTCAGTGAAATTGAAATCGCAGTGAAGATGCTGTGTACCCGCGGCTAGACGGAAAGACCCCGTGAACCTTTACTACAGCTTGGCACTGAACATTGAGCCTACATGTGTAGGATAGGTGGGAGGCTTTGAAACGGTGACGCCAGTTATCGTGGAGCCAACCTTGAAATACCACCCTTGTATGTTTGATGTTCTAACTTAGCCCCATAATCTGGGGTGAGGACAGTGCCTGGTGGGTAGTTTGACTGGGGCGGTCTCCTCCCAAAGAGTAACGGAGGAGTACGAAGGTGGGCTAATCACGGTCGGACATCGTGAGGTTAGTGCAATGGCATAAGCCCGCTTGACTGCGAGAATGACGGTTCGAGCAGGTGCGAAAGCAGGTCATAGTGATCCGGTGGTTCTGAATGGAAGGGCCATCGCTCAACGGATAAAAGGTACTCCGGGGATAACAGGCTGATACCGCCCAAGAGTTCATATCGACGGCGGTGTTTGGCACCTCGATGTCGGCTCATCACATCCTGGGGCTGAAGTCGGTCCCAAGGGTATGGCTGTTCGCCATTTAAAGTGGTACGCGAGCTGGGTTTAGAACGTCGTGAGACAGTTCGGTCCCTATCTGCCGTGGGCGTTGGATGATTGAAGGGGGCTGCTCCTAGTACGAGAGGACCGGAGTGGACGAACCTCTGGTGTTCGGGTTGTTACGCCAGTAGCATTGCCCGGTAGCTAAGTTCGGAATCGATAACCGCTGAAAGCATCTAAGCGGGAAGCGAGCCCTGAGATGAGTCATCCCTGATACTATAAGTATCCTAAAGGGTTGTTGGAGACTACGACGTAGATAGGCAAGGTGTGTAAGCGTTGTGAGGCGTTGAGCTAACTTGTACTAATTGCCCGTGAGACTTAACCATACAACACCCAAGGGGTTTTGCAGGATTTTAAAGATATAAAGATCTTGATGTGTATTGCAGAGTCAGCTTTTCGAATTGTAAACAAATTTTGCTTGGCGACCATAGCATTATGGCACCACCTGATCCCATGCCGAACTCAGAAGTGAAACGTAATTGCGCCAATGGTAGTGTGGGGATTCCCCATGTGAGAGTAGGTCATCGCCAAGCTTTCCATTTTCTTATATCATAAATGATACTTCCGTCACATTTTTTCTCAATTTTTTTTAAAATTACTTATAATTTATATTAGAAATTTCAAAAATTATGAGAATAACTATGAAGAGATCATTAAAATATATATTGTCTTTCTTTCTCATTTTCTATTCGAACTTGATAGTAGCGGATTGTTTTGAAAATAATTATCCATGTTTTAGGGATAAAGTGAGCCAGTTAATAGCTTATAATGGTAATAATATCTGGAATCAACAGATGTTAGATGAGTTCAATGAGCAATTATTTATTTTACAGCTTTCCAACTTAGCTCCACAATTTAATACAAGAATTTCTTATGTGAGAAGTAATATCGAAGAAATCGAAAGTGCTTCTTATCAAGAACTTGTTACAGATTCATTTATTTTATATAAAATAATTATAAAAAAATTCATGTAAATCCCCACGTTCTTTTCACATCTAAATTATTGAAAGTGAATACAGTAGGTAATAATTTACCAAATATGGATCCTTTAATTAATTACGAACAACTTTTAAAATTAAGACCCTTAAAATACAATTACCAAGCATCATTGGTCTATCTGAAGAAATTAAACGAACAACAGGATATACAAATTAGACTAAACCAAGGGTTAATTAGGCATAATAAAGTTATACCTTATGGGAAGCAATTAATTGAAAAGCTGAACTTTTATAATGACCTGGATGATTTTACTTATGAATATTTATCAACTAAGAAGGTAATTTTGAATCAAGGAGAAGTAAACTTAGCAATAAAAAACTTTCAACGTAGGAATGGTCTTAAAGTTGATGGCGTTATAGGAAATGAGACTATTAGAGCACTAAATAATAGTTTTTCAAATGATCAGAGAATACTTGCTCTTAATATGCAACGGACTAGATTAAAAAAATGAGAGCTCCAATTTATTTGTATGTTAATGTGCCTGATTTTAAGTTACAAGTATTTAGAAATTATAATAAGGTTTTTGAATCTAAAGTTATAACAGGAAGATATAAAAGACCTACTGGATTATTTTCTTCAGAAATGAGAAATATAGTCATAAATCCGACATGGAATGTACCGGAGGGAATTAAAAAGAAAGATATAATACCAAATGTTAAACGGAATATTCATTACTTACGTAAAAATAAAATAAATATTATTAGAAGTTGGCAAAACCCAAGAAAGATTTCACCGTACTCAATTAATTGGAGAAATGTTAACGCCAGAAATTTCCCATTTCAATTTCAGCAAACTCCAGGAAGACATAACTCTTTAGGTAAAGTTAAATTTGATTTTCCAAATAACTTCGCAATTTTTCTACACGACACCTCTTCAAAAATCTTTTCATGAAAGATAAAAGAGCTTTAAGCTCTGGATGTGTTCGTGTAGAAAATGCAGTTACTTTAGCAGAATATCTATTACAATTTGAAGGATATAGTAGCAATCAAATTAGCAATTATGTAAATAGTAGAAGAACAAAATATTTAAAAATCTCGAAGCCCATATATATACAAATGATGTATATTACTTCATGGGTTGATGAAAATGATATTTTACATAAAAGACCCGATATATATGGTTATGACAAAAAACAAAGTTATGTGAAAAACATCAACTTTGTTTCGATGAAACATTTCCAAAATTAAAATTTTTTGAATATCAATGAGGTATTAATTCCACCAAAAGCAAAATTATTATTTATAAACATATTAATGTCATGATTTTTACCTTTTTGTAAAACATAATTTAATTCTGCACAATTTGGATCGATTTCATTTAAGTTGAGAGTTGGATGTATCCAGTTATTTGACATCATTTCTATACCATTAATGGATTCAATTGCTCCACAAGCGCCTAAAGTATGTCCTATGTAGCTTTTTAAACTACTGACAGGAACCTGGCTACCAAAAACATTTTTTGTCGCTATTGACTCAGCAATATCCCCTTTTATTGTTCCGGTAGCATGAGCAGAAATATAATCTATTTCTGTATGATTGATATCTGCATTAAATAAAGCAGTTTGCATACAATCTTGCATTGATTCATATTCAGGTTGTGTAGGATGAGACCCATCTGAATTTGTTGAAAATCCAACAAGCTCTGCGTATATATTAGCTCCGCGTTTTTGAGCATGCTCATATTCTTCAAGTATAAGAGTACCAGCTCCTTCTCCTAGAACAAGTCCATCACGGTCAACGTCAAATGGTGAGGGTGTCAAATTTGGAGTTTTATTTTTTATACTTGCAGCAAAAAGGGTATCAAATACTGCTACTTGAGAAGTACATAACTCATCAGCGCCACCTGCAATCATAACTTTTTGAAGTCCATGTTTTATAGATTCATATGCATAGCCAATCGCTTGACTAGATGAAGTGCAAGCTGAGCTTGTAGGAATGATTCTTCCTGATAAGTTAAAGAATAAACCAATGTTAACTGCAGTTGTGTGAGACATCATTTTAAGGTATGTGTTGGCATTTAGAGTAGATGTGTTTTTATCTTTGATAACTGATGCAAAGTCAGCAAGTGCATCTGAACTACCCGAACATGATCCGTAAGCAACACCGACATTTTGGTTATGAATTAGATAATCTTGAGCAAAATTAGCATCTTTAATAGCATATTGAGTTGCCAGGCATGCAAACTGGGACACTTTACCCATAGTACGTAATTTTTTTCTTGTAAAAGTATCGGGTAAATCAAATGGTTTAACAGGACACCCTAAATGGGTATTAAGACCAATTGTAGAAGTAAATTCATCAATAAGACGTACTGTGTTTTTATATTCTCTCAGCTTTAAAAAAAAATCTGCTGGTGAATGACCTAGGCTTGATACCAGACCCATTCCAGTAACCACAACTCTTTTGGGATAGTTTATCATATCAGGCCTCCATTGATAGATATTACTTGTTTAGTGGTGTAAGAGGATAGATCGGACATAAGAAATTCAACGGCATAAGCAATTTCCTCTGATGTTCCTTTTCTTTTGATAGGGATATTGTTTATAATTTGTTGCTCGAATTCCTTAATATCGTTTTCATTAGCATTATTTATTAGTCCAGGGGCAATGCAATTCACTGTGATTTTTCGCTTTGCTAACTCTATGGCTAGAGATTTTGAAGCACCGATAATACCAGCCTTTGAGGCACTATAATTTACTTGGCCTCGATTACCTATAAGTCCAGACACTGATGTGATTGAAATAATTCTTCCACCTTTACGTGCCTGAATCATAGGCATGATACATGGATGTAGGACATTATAAAACCCCCCTAAATTTGCATTAATAACTTTATCCCATTGATCGGGTTGCATAGATGGAAAGTTACAATCTTCATACAAACCAGCATTATTAACTATACCATAAAATGCGCCATGTTTATTAATGAAGTTTTCTAATTTACTCTTACACTCCTCTCTATTGGAAATATCAAATTGAACCATTTGAGGATATATACCGCATATTTGTTCGATTTCTTCACATGTTTTTATTGCATTAATTTTATCTTTATTAAAGTGTATTACGATATTGTATTCTAATTGACACAATCTAATAGCAATTGCTTTTCCTATACCTTTACTAGACCCTGTGATTAGTACTAACTTATTCATTAGTTAAACCTATGTTATTAAAATTTAAATTTGTTTTTCAAAAATGTTGATTTGACTTTCAGCTAGCAAGTTTTCTTGAGCATGAATTGAACATTTAAAGGCGGCTGAACTTACATTTTTAATTAAAAGCTCTGCTTGCATAATAATAGTTTCATCTAAATTAAATTTATGAGTATATGAATTATAATTTCGTGTACCTAAGAGTAGTCCCATAGGAATTTTTTGATTTGAGATATAATAATGATACCCAGACCATATCGCAATGGATTGTGCCATAAATTCAATACCTATCCATGAAGGTAAACAATTAGATTTATGATCCCAATATGGATTATGAGGCTTAATAACTGACTGACATATAATATTATGATCTGTAATTTTAATTATATCATCTATAAATTGCATATTACCAGAATGCAAAATTAAATCTGTAATTGGGGGGTATTTCATTATCCTTCACCTATAATAATACTTACGTTATTACCACCAAAAGCAAAAGAGTTAGAAAGTATAATTTTATTTTTTAAAACTCGATACTGGGTGTTAACATTTATCGGCTGTATGTTTGGATCAATTAAATCAAAGTTCTGCTGTACAGGTATCTCTAAACTTTTTTTAAGAATTAACCAACAAATTGATAGCTCAAGAATTCCACTAGCCCCAAGAGTATGACCCGTTTGATTTTTTGTTGAAGTAACGGGCGTATTATCTTTAAAAAGATTAAAAATAGCCATACTCTCCATGGAGTCATTTAATTTAGTGCCTGTTCCATGAGCATTGATATACCCAACATCTTCACATCTTATATTCGCTTTTGTGATTGCATCTAACATACTTCTTTCTGCTCCTAATCCTGATGGATCTGGTGCAGACATGTGGTATGCATCAGAACTTTGTCCTATCCCTAAAATTTTTAAAGAAGATTTTGAAAAGCGCTTTTTGGTTAAGATCATAAATGCGGCCGCTTCTCCAATATTGATTCCATCTCTAGTTGTTTCAAACGGTTTACATATACTTTGTGATACTGACTGAAGGCTGTCAAAACCCTGTGTTGTAAGTTTACAAATAGTATCACAACCACCAACAATAACAGCATCAGCCAATCCGCATTGCATTAAATGTTGAGCAGATATTAGCGTTCTTGCACTTGAAGAACATGCTGTGGAAATTGTATAGGATGGACCTGAAAGATCTAAATAATTTTTAACAAATTCACTAAGACCGCCAATTTCTTGTTGCTTATAATGGAAATCATTACCTAGATTATTATGCTTGTTTAATCTTTTGAATGCGTTTTCGGCATCACTAAACCCAGATGTTGAAGTTCCAACTATGACAGCTATTCGATTTTTTGGAATATACTGTGTGAGATCTTTTAATGATTTCTTTAGTTTTATTAATGCAGTCAATGCTAATTTATTATTAACGGAATTGAATTTTTTTTCTAAAATATTTTCCGATTTATATTTTTGTCCAACTAAACCCAAATATGTTGATTGATGATTTAATAAATAATCACTTGAGAGTTGTAGTTTTGATTGATCAGAATATAAGTTTTTTATTATTTCTGTTTCATCCAAACCAAGTGCTGAAATCATTGCAGAGTTATAAATAAACAATGAAAGCTTCCTTTTATATAATGTTCACAACAATATCACTCAACTCAGTACTTTGATTAAATTTGATATGATACGTTTCTTTTGATTTTGAAATACTAAGTAATAATTTTTTATTTTTATAAATATATTTTATATGACTTTTAGTCAAAATATTTATTTTGGGGTTATATTTAAACCACTCATTATCATTAATTTGTGTCATTAATAAAGCTAAAAATATTTTTTGTAGTCCGTATTAATATTACTTAATGCATTAATGTCATTTATAAATATTTTATTGTTTGAATAAGATAATGTTAATGATCTCGTTCCCCATGATGTAAACCCAAGCATATAGCTGGTTTGTTGATCAGTATTAATTTGAATCGGTATAGTTTTTTCTTGTGTAGTGAGAGTTACTAAAAAAGAATGATTGGCAATTTTGGAAATAGACGATGGCGGAGGTAAGGATAAAGATTCATTTTGTCCTAGGGATATTCTATTTGAGCTCTCTTGATTAGAAACGTAATTTGAAGAGCAGGAACTGATTAATAAACAAATAACGGCGAAAACCACAAAATTAACCTGTTTCATTTTATATTCCTTGATGATAATGGAGCAAGAAGCCAAGCCACAATAATACCGATTACGATAGTAAACCCAAAGTGTTGAATTGCTTCTGTTTCGCTTAAAGATAGCAGACCGAAGGATAAAAGTGTAGTGATAGCTGATAAGGTTGTTGCAAGAAAAATCATACAAATATGTTTGTTATCATTTTTATTCATTTCTCGAAAGAAAAGACTGTAATCAATCCCTATTCCTAAAATTAATGTTAATGGTATTAAATTAAAAATATTTAAGTTACTAAAAATAAGAGAGCTTATTCCGATAGCAGATAAACATGCAATTAATGGAGGTATTAAAGTTTTAAATCCATTGAAGAATCCATACCTAATGATTAAAATGAGAAAAACCATAATCAAAGATATACTGAATAAATACATAAATCTCTTTCTATATTCTTTAAATACTTGACTAATTGATTTAGCTTTATTAAGGAAAAAAACGTTTGGATTTTCTGTTAAAAGTTGAATTTGTTTACTGGTGATAGGCTGGTTTAAAACAATTAAAGAAGCATATTTATTACCTATTTTACCTAACCAAAATGTGTTTAGAGGGTTATTTTTTTGATTTAATAACAAAATATCTAGAGGTATAGACTGAAAATGATTTGCTAAAACATCTGACATTTTAATTGGTGGTGATATTTTTAAAGTATCATTTATTTTAGATAAATTATTTTTAATAAGTTTTTGGTAAATTTCAAAATTCATTTTTTGGGTTTGTTCGGATGGTATGAGTTGGGTAAGGCTTAAATACTTAATTTTTTCATTTTGTAAATTATTAGTTAAAAGCTCATTATTTCTTAATAGAGAATTAACAGAATCACCAGTGACCAAAAAGGATCCAAATGAAGGATTAAAGCTTGTTACTTTTTCTATAAATTTAGTCATTGTAGTTAAATTAATTGGCAGAGACTGCAGTTGTTGAATATCATCATTAAACTTTATATTTATCAACCCAAAAAGTGATAATAATATAAAAATTATCAATAAAAAAAGTTGTAATTTTTTAGTGTAAAATTGGAGCCATTTTTGGATAACTGTAGTTAAGAACCCCACATTTGTTTTTGATTTTTGACTATTTAGAAAGGGATACCAAAGAATAACTGTGATAAATGATCCAGTTAAGCCAAAAATAGCGAAAATAGAAAGTTGATGAAACCCTGGGAAAGGAGTCCACATTAAACATAAAAAGCCTACAATGCAGGTCAAAAGACCAAGTGAAATTGGAGTGATAATATTTTCAAGAGATGATTTTTTTGTCCATTGATTTCCTAAATATAACTTATTTGCAAAAAAGAAAAAAGAATAATCGACGGATATACCAATTAAACTCATACCAAAAACTATACTAAAAATATGGACTTCGTTAAAAATGATATCGGTAAATATAAAACCACATAAAAACCCAACAAGTAATGATATAAAGGTTAAAGCTAGTGGATGGAATTTTTTAAATACGCAAATAAACAGCAAAATTATTCCAATTAAGGAACCTAATCCAATAGTTTGTATTTCGTTTTGCGCACTTGTTATTCCATGCTGGGCATAAAAAACAGTCCCTGTATAAAATATTTGAGTAGAAGTATCTTGTTTTAATTTATTTACAATATCTTTAATTTTAAGGGCAGCATTTAAGGATGATTTATCATACGATGATTGTTGAAGAGAACCCGTCATCAAAATATAATTTTGATTGTTCTTTTTTTGAATTAAGTACCCATGTTCAGGAACAAAATTAGTATTAAAACTTAAATTATTTAAAATATAAGTCCGAAATAATAAAAAAGGATCTGATTTTAATTCTTCACTTGATACGTTTGAAAAAGGACTATAAATTTTCTGTATGGTTTTTTCAGTAAAAGAGTTAGGGTCAGTCAAAATTAATTCACGATCTTTTGTATCTATTAATTGATATCTAAAACCAAATAAATTCTTAAATATTTTGTGAAAATCAAATTGATTGCTTTCAAGGTTAATCTGAGCAGTTGAATGGTTGTTTTTAAGAGCAGTCTTTAAAGTATTTGCAGTTTGAATGGCCAGATTTTCATTTTTATTGCTCAAAAGAAATATAATTTTTTGATCTACTTTTTTAGATACTTTTTGAAAAGCTTGATCTAAAATTGGATTTTGTTGATCAGATGGTAGTAGTTTAAAAATATTTGACTCAATAGGAAACTTACCAAAAACTACATCTTTATTTTTATGTATGAAAATTAAGATTATTAAAAGTAAAAATAGTAACCAAATAGAAGCGAGATATTTTTTAGTATTCATTTAATTGTTCTTGATTTAGATTATTTATTTTTTTTGGTTGTTAAATCTGATAATTGTCTTATCGCCTCTTATTTCCTGTAAAACCAAAAGATTTATAAATTTATTCCCTTTGATGGTAATTTTTTCAAATATTTTATTCAGGGGCATGGTTTTAGGTTTTAATGTTAATGTCCAAGTATCAGCATTTTGGTTAAGCTCAAAAGTAAAATTAGTTTTTAATTGTTCAAAATCACCTTCAAACAATTGTGTGAATAAACTGGTAAAATAAAAAAGTGAGGGGTTTTTATCTTTAGTAAAAGACTCCTCTGGTTGGTTTTGATATTTTTGTGACATTTTATTTTCGCTCAAAATAACCCTTAAATTAAAGGGGTCTGTTTGTTTCCAAATTAAACCATGTTTTTTTGAAATTAAAAATGTTCCTGAAGATCTTAATGGTTTTTTTAATATGGCTATTATTCTATCTTGAGTAAAACTGCCTGTTATATTTTGATATTGATTGAGATTTTTCTCAAGAATTGACAGACTCATCGAGAAAATTGGCAATGAAAAACATAAAATTAAAATACATAAAATTTTTTTAACATGAGTACATCCCATTTTCTTGAATAAATTTTTCAATACGTTCTTTAAATATGTCGGGGAAAGAATATTGAAGAGAATTAGTTTTCATACAATAAGGAACTTGAGTAGTTTGTCCTTTAGCTAATAAACCTTTCTCAACACAATACATCCTATAGTTAAAAACCAATTTTGTTTCCCATTCAACTAGTTCGCATTGAATTTTGATAAACTGATTATATTTAATATATTTGATAAATTTAGTATTTAATTTGACTACAGGCCATAGAAAACCTGATTTTTCCATTTCTAAATAACTATAATTTAGCGTTTCTAACGCTTTATCTCTTGCAAGCTCAAAATATCTTGCATAGTTACCATGGTATAGAACTCCCATAGGGTCTGCATCTGCAAAATGAACTTTTTCATTTACTTCTGTGTGAATTAAAATATTACTCAAGATATTTTCCTTTATTATTTTTAGCCCAAAATGAAAAAAAATTAAACCATTGATGAGGATATTTTAGACAACATTTCTCAAGCGCTTGAATATAATTGTTTTTAATAACTTCAATCCTATTATTTCTGTTAAGCTCATTCACTTCTTTATCAGATATTAAAGCTTCACTGAACACAGTATATTTTCTATCCTTAAATAATACTGTTGTAAAAAAAACCGGCGATTTAAGAATTGATGCGAGTATGAATGGACCACTTGGAAAATTTGCTAACTGACCTAAGAATGTTTCTTGATAAACACGATCTTGATTAGATTTAGGTATTCTATCTCCCATAATTACAATGAGTTCGCCTTGCTCGATTTTTTTTGAAATGAGTAAAGCTGTTTCCATATTAAATTCGTTTGTGTGTATCAGATTAGTGGAAAAATCAGGGTTAATTAATTTCATTATCTTATTAAATTTTAATGCATTTTGGGTATACACAATTGCATTCATTTTGATTTTTTGTTTGGATTGATTCAGTGAACGTAATAATTCTATGTTCCCAATATGAGCACTAATAATGATTGCACCTTTACCTAGACTAATATTTTTTCTAAGCCCTTGCAGTGCGCTAGTATCCACGTTAAACTTTTCGATATCCCCATTCCAACAAGCAATTTTATCAATCATGCTATAACCAAAATTTTGAAATGATTTAAATGAATTATTGAGTTTAGCTTGAGGTTTACTTGTATAATTACAAACATTATTTAGAAAGGCTTTCATATTATCTTTTTCTCTTGAATGGATTAAAAAATAATAAAAAATAATAGGTTTACTAATACATTTACAGATTGTTATTCCCAAAAATCTATAAACTAAAAATATTATTTTCATACCAAGAATAGAACCTGCTTCCTTTTTATCAAACCACTTAAAGTTTTGTTTTTTCTTGAAGTATAATTTAGGGATTCTGTAGAACATTTGTAAAAATTGTTTAGCATGCATTTTGCTTATAATTATATTATCTTTAAAAGGCCTGAAATGCGAAATATTATTTGGGTCATAGTAAACTTTTACCGGCAAAAACTTAATATCTATATTGCTCCAATATGCATAGACCATAATACTAATATCAAAATCCATATAATTGCCAATTCTATTTTCTTTGATTAACTTTAATGTGGATTTGATTGGATAAATTCTAAAGCCGCATAATGTATCTTTTAATTTAAAGGAGCATGTCTCCAACCATACCCATATATGAGTGATATACCTCGAATAGACTCTACTTTTGGGTGCATCCTTTCCAAAAATGGGTCGCCCAGAAATAATTGATAAGGAGTTTGATTGTGATAGTTTAATCAAAGGTTCAATTTGAGTTAAATCATGCTGAGCATCTGCATCGACTTGAATAGCATGGGTAAATTGATTCTTTGAGGCATATGTCAAACCAAACTTTAAGGCTCCGCCTTTTCCTCGATTTGTATTAAGTTGAATAACTATAAAACAAAATTTTTTTTTCAGTTCACCTATAGTTTGTTTTGTTTCCTTATTACTACCGTCATCGATGACTATTATTGGGTAATTATGCAAAGATAACTCAGAAAGAACTTTAGAAAGTTTATCTCCATGATTAAAACAAGGAATTAAAAAACAAGGGTTGTAAGCCAAATTACTCATAAAAGAGAATATCTCCAGATGAAAATGCAAATGAATCTGAAAAATAGTTAAATTTTAACAAATTTATTTTGGTTAAAATTTCCAAGTTTAGGTAAACGATAAGATTAGGTGTTATTGGCTCCTTAAACTTAAGCTTTTTTATACCTTTAAATTTACGATTTTCTTTAAAATATTTATTGGATAATTTAATTGCTAAGTCAATTTGACTTACACCAGGTAGAATAGGAAAACCAGGAAAATGACCGTCAAAATCATCCATTTTTGAGTGATATTGGAGTTCAAACTCGATACTTGTCTTTGTTTTATAAATTATATCTTTAATAATTGGTTCGGTCATTTTATATCCTTATCAAAAACTTGCAAAATATTTTTTTTATTAGTTTTCCTTGTGAATTATAGGGTAAATTATCCACAATTTTATATCTCTTAGGTAAGGAGGTTAGTATATTTTTTCGAAGTATATCTTGTTTGAGTTTAATATAAAGTTGTCGACGCGTATTTTCTTTTAAAAAGGCTTTTCCTTTTGCAGATAGAACAATTAACATAGCAATAATATCTTTATCAACATGGTTTTTGATAACTATAGTAGTTGTTTCTTGAATCAGTTCATGGCTGTTATATATATTCTCAATTTGCTCTAAAGAAATCCTTTTTTCTTCTAGCTTTATAATTCTGTCTAATCTACCTTTTAAAATAAATTGATTCTGTCCCAGCAGTGAAACAATGTCTTGTGTATTAATCCATTGTTCATTTTTTGTAAAGGGAGAAGATACATTTAAACAAGACTGTTCATCAACTACATAATTTATTTCTGGAAAGAAAACCCAATTTGTGGAAATATTAATAGTTCTACTGGCAATAATCCCAGTTTCGGTACTTCCATAAATCTCTGTAATATTTTTATTAAATATCTTACACGATTTCATTGCATCTTGTTCATTAAGTTTCCCTCCGGATGAAAACACTAGTTTTGGAGAAATTAAACAAGGCATACCTTCTAATCTACTTAAAGTTGCAGGGCTAGAGATTATAATTTTTTGTGCACATCTATTAACAAGATCTTCTGGATACATAAATATTTCTTCATTAAATGAACGAAATGTACACATCGGCCAAAAAATTTTAAAGGTTAATCCATAAAGATGCTGATGAGAGACATTACTTAAAATATCATATTGTTTTGCTTGTTCTCCCCACTTTTTTTCAATAGCTAAAATTTCATGATTGACTTGATAAAAGTATTTTTTGATTAATTTGGGTTGTCCACTTGAACCAGATGTACAAATATAGAAAAACTTATTGTTTGAAAAAGATAAGTACCGATGATTAGAAGTTTCTCGTACAGATGACAAGCAATCTTGGAAAAGGTAAGTATTGCATAATTGAGTTTGATATTTATTTTTTATTGAGGAAATATCTGTTAACAAACAATAATTTCTGATTGTCAATATTTGAGATATTGATGAAGGTTCATTTATTATAATACAAATTTTATTACTAACTGCAAGTGCATAAAATGTAACTATAAATTGATATGAATTTTGAAAATATACATAAAAAGTATTGATAGCTTTAAAGTCTTTTTCTAGAGAGAAAATCATTTTCTTAACGTCTGTTTTGAAGTCTTTCCATGTTTTTACATTGTTAAGCAAATAGGAGAATATTTTATCATCAATGTTATTCTTTAATATTTTATTGAAAGTAATCATGTTTCTATTTATTTGCATTTTTATAACGATATCTTATACAAAGCTCTACTATAAAAAACAGCCCAATAAAAATATAGCTCAAAAATCCATTGTAGATGGCCCAAATATTTAATGATAAAAAAGTTGTTATAAGAGAAATACAACCATTAAAAAAACAAAAAAAACCCCATACTATGGTCAATTTTCTTATGTATTTTATCCCTCTTTCATCAATGTGTGGATCTTTTAATTTCGCAAAAATCTCTATGATGGTTTGTTTTTGAGTTAGAGAAAAAAAGAAAATAAATGATAAAGAAAAATTAATTAAAACAGGGTAGTATAAAAAAACTTCGTTATTTTTTTTAAGTATCATTAATAAATACAATAAAATAAGACAGATAAAGGATGATAATGAAATAAAGGTTAGGTATTTGTTATTTGATTTTTTGAAAATATACCATCTTGTAAAACTGGCTATTATTAAAATAGGTATGATAACTCCAATTATATTATATTGGAAAGTATACAAAATAATAAAAGGATAAATGAAATAAATGATAGAAATTAAAACACTTAAAAATTTCATTTTTGAAGTAACTTTTTAGCCTGATTTACAACATCTTTTACGGTTCTGACATTTTTAAAATCTTCAGGGTCGACTTTTTGGCTCGTCATGTTTTGTAAATAAACGATTAAATCTACTGTATCTATACTGTCTAGATCTAAATCATTATACAAATGAGAATCGAGATTTATTTCATTTTCTTCAATTTCAAAAAGTTTAAATAAAATTGATTTGATTTTGATATAAATATCATCATTTTGTTCAATCATTATTATCCTTAATATTTTCAACTATGTAGTCGGCAATTGTTTTAACTGAATAAAAGTGCTTTTGCTGAGACTCATCATTTTGGTCTATCATTATATTATATTTTTTCTTGAAGGCTAGCCCTAATTCAAGAGCATCAATAGAATCAAGTCCTAAACCATCAGCTTCTGAAAAAAGTGGGGCGTTATCATCAATATCTTTAGGCTCAATATCTTCTAAATTTAAAGATTCAACAATAAATTCTTTTAATTCTGTGTGTAAATCTCCCATATTTAAACCTCTATATTTTTTGTATTATTAAGAATTGTAGCGTAATAATTTTTCATTGATTAATTTATTTAATTTTCTAGCTTGTATTGAAATAGGGTAATCATTGTTCAAAAACTTATTTATATGAATTGTTTCTTCATATTTAATTTTAAATTTCGGTTTTTGTTTAGTTGGCATGTACCATTTATGAGATTTATTTAAAAAATCCATATTCAAAGCAATACTAATAACCAACAAGTTTGTTTTAGTTCTAAGAGCAAGTTGTGATGCACCTCTTTCAGACTTTATTGGTTGCTGATCATCTAATGAGCTTCTTGTGCCTTGAGGAAAAATCAAAATTGAGCTCCCCTCCTCAATCGCATTGTCGCACTTTAAGATTAACTCTGGGTTCATATTATTAGGCATATAACCAGCTGGGCGAACAATATTTTTAAGTATTGAATTATTCCATATTTCCTTTTTTACTATACATAAACAGTCATTTATATGAGCGGTAAGAATTATGTAATCAAGTAATGTAGGGTGATTGGCAACAATTATAGCCGCATCAAGTTTATTTATTTTATCAATTTTTTCAACCTCAATTTCAATTAATCGTAAAAATTTCATTAAAAAACAGAAAAAAATGAATAATTTTTTTATGCTGGCTCTATTTTTTTTAGCTAAGACATCACTAGTACTAATAATTTTGTGGAAGGGGAATAAAACAAAACCTAAAAAAAGTGCACCACAGAAAAAAATGATAAAACAGATTACAAACATACAAACTCTGTAATACATAGAGAAATATTGTTTTATTTCATAAAACATAATTATGATAGCTTGCTAAAGTGAAATTGATTAATAGATTTTGAAGATGCATTCCCATATAAAAACTCAATAAACTCTTTACCAATATGCTGAGCGTCATCTAAAGCTATATTTTTTGTTTCAAACTCAATTTTAAAATTATTTCCTTTTTCTAATATTAATCCAATGCTAAAAGTATTAAATGTGTTTTTTACATAGGGCTTATAAATTGATGGTAATTTTTCATCGAAATATACCAACAAAACTGATTGATTATTTTCATTAGAATTTAAATATGCATAAGCTTCAATCAATGCCATGATGAATGTTGAGGAACCAGATGATAATGAAGTAATAGGTTGAGTGAACTTATTTGCAATGCTGAAAAGACCCGATGCAGTATTGTGAACAGATTGTGCAAAGGATGTGGGGGACAGCTCTTCTTGTGTTGAAATTTGTTGTAATAAACCAACTGTTCGATCTATTTCGCCATGTTGGCTGGCAAATATAGCAAAATCAACATGCTTCGATGATTTGATTAATGAAGTTGCTGTTTCAATGGCTAATTTAGATAGAAAGCTTGCTCTTCTTTTAATATTACCAGGTATAGAGGTAAACTTAATTTCATGATTACTCTTATAATCATTACATTTAAAAAATGATAACCAGTCATCTTTGGAGTAATGATATTTAGATAATACGTTATAAGATTTTAAGTTAAATTTTAAGCATGAATTCAAAGATGTCATTATGGTGTAATTGGTAACTTATTTTATTATTTGTTAAAATATATCATATCTTGGTTACTTTGGTCATATTTATGAGTTCTAAATTTCCAATCGTTATTATCGGAGCTGGTCCTGCTGGGCTTATTGCTGCTTCAATTTTACTACGGAATAATATTGATGTGCTTGTTATTGAAAAAAGTCAATTTCCCCGTTTCTCTATTGGAGAAAGCTTATTACCTGCTGCAATGGATATTATTAACAACGCAGGTTTAATGGGTGTGTTTGACAATAATGAGTTCCAAATGAAAAAAGGAGCCTTATTTCATGCTAATGGAAAAAACGCTTTATTTGATTTTTCAGATCAATTTACAATAGGCTATAAACATACTTATCAAATTCCAAGGGACCAATTTGATAATAAGTTGGCCCAAAATTTGATGGACAGAGGATTAAAAATTTTATTTCAACATGAAGTTAAATCTGTTGAACTGAAAGATAACTATTCGGTTTTAACGATTCAAGATAGCTTAGGAACAGTGACTAAAACTAATTGTTCTTTTATTATAGATGCTAGCGGTTTTGGTCGATTACTACCTAATCTATTAAATCTAAAAACACAAACATTCCAAGAGAATAGACAAGCTATTTTCAAACAAATTCAACTACCATGCGAGAGTCAATTAAAGTTTCCTCATGAAATCACCATTGTGGAACATACTAAATTTGAAAATTTATGGATATGGTTAATACCATTCAAAAATAATATTTGTTCGGTAGGTATAGTTGGTAATATTAATGAAATTCAAACTAAATTTAATCTAAGTGATACAGAAATATATGATTATATTTTAAACCAAGAAGATTTTGTAAAAGAACAAATTAAGAACTATCATTCAGTTAATCAAGTAAGATCTTTATCTGATTTTTCTGCAAGCTCAGTTGAACTCGCAAATCAACATTATGCTATTGTAGGTAATTCTGGTGAGTTTTTAGATCCAATTTTTTCATCTGGCATGACATTAGCAATGAAATCTGCAGAGCTTGTTGCTCATTGTCTTATTAAAAAACATCAAGATAACTTTATTTGTTGGCAAAATGATTATGAACAACCATTTCGTTCCTATGTCAATGTTTTCAAGGTCTTTGTGAATGGTTGGTATGATGGCTCACTCAAAAATATTTTATTTTATAATTATCCAAACCATACAATTAAAAGAATGGTTTGTAGCATTTTAGCGGGTTATGTTTGGGACAATTCTAATCCATTTGTTAAAGAGCCAAAACGAATGTATGATATCGTGCATGAATATTGTAAATAAAAAAAAACCATGAAATTATATAATAAAAAATTTTTTGAAGAACTTGAAAAAAAGGCTCAAATTTCTGAAATCAAAAGATCGCATTTTCTAATGCATGATTCGCATAACAGTCCGGTCCAGAGATTTTTTATGGTGATGCTTAAAGATAGTTTTGCAGCTCCGCATTACCATCCTTTAAATCATCAGTGGGAATTAGTTCAGGTTATAGAGGGAGCTGTTGAGTTTGTTTTTTATGACGAGCAAGGTAATGCTAAATCTTCTGAAAAAATAGGACCAAGTCATGAAAGTCAATTTATTGAAATTGATGCTAAAGAGATACATAGTTTAAAATGTCTTTCGGAAAGAGCTGTTCTGATTGAAATTAAAGAAGGACCTTTTGATTCAGAAAATGCTAAAGTTGTTATTTGAGGTTATCATTCACGATGATTGAAATAAAAATAAATCAAGAACCAATTGAATTGTCAAAAATCTTAAAGCTCGCTAATATTGTTTCTGGTGGTGGGGAAGCAAAAGTACTGATAAGTGAGGGATTGGTTTGCGTTAATGGAGACATTGAATCTCGAAAGAGAAAAAAAATCTATGTCAATGACGTCATCCAATTTCAAGAAAACACATATTTAGTAGTGTTAGATGATACATCCAACGACAATGAAAAAGTAGGACATAAAAGTAGAAAAGCTATCTCCTTTATCTGACTCTTCGGTGAAATATTTCATAAATATTAAGTTATTTATATTTTGGCTCAGCTTTAGTGATGATTTCTTTATGCTAGATTTAAATGTATAATTAAATTATCTTGTATTAAATTTTTCATTTTTATTATTATGGAGTTTTTGTGATGAGAGAGTTAGACATAACTCATTTATATAAAACAATTATTGGCTGTGATAAAACCTTTAGACAATTATCGACTCAAAATTTCTCTAAGTCATCATACCCACCTTACAATATTATCCAATATGATGAAAATAATTATGAAATTGTTATAGCTGTTGCTGGATTCTCTGATAATGATATCGAAATGGTTCAACATGACAGTATGCTCTTAGTTTCTGGAAGAACTAGTCGCGATAAAAAAGAATTAACATATCTTTATCAAGGATTAGCCACCAGAAATTTTGAAAAAAAATTCCAATTAGCAGAGTATGTGAAAGTTGATTCTGCTAACTTAAAAAATGGTTTATTACACATTTCATTATTCCGTGAAATTCCTGAATCAGCAAAACCTAGAAAGATAAAAATTTCATCAAAATAGATAAATAATTCTTGATGTCGTTCAATCCTTTGATGTTGCGCTATCTAGTTTAGTTTGAAGAAACTTCGAAAGTTATCGAAGTTTTTATAAAATATTTTATTTTTTAAAAGTGGTCAAATCTTTTTCTTATTAGAATAGGCCATAAAATATTTTTATTTAAATTAAATTCAATTAAATTTGAAAAGCTGTGGTGTAACTTTATGACAAAAAAGCGTTTACTCTCTCATAATGACTTTAAGAAAGATTTGGAAGGAACTATTAGGGATATTTCCCAACGAATTAAAAATACTGGCGATAAGCCACATGTTACGGTAGAACGTCAGCTTGACTTATTAACACAATTAAGTCAATTCGATTTTGGGCGGTTTCTTCTTCAAAATCAGGGTATAAATGGTTATTGGACACATTATATGTTGACTTATCCTTGGTATGGTAAGCAAACAGGGAAAGATAATCTAGGGAATTCATTAACTGATTTAGAGAAATTTATATTAGAAAATGCCCCCACGATAATAGCGACACAGCAACGTTTTAGAATTTTTTTACAAGAAAGCCAGCAGGAAGTCAATAATGACGCCGTACTAGCTAGTATTCCTTGTGGTATGATGGGAGAGTTACTCTATCTAAACTTTGAAGATATTAAATCTATTCGTTTGGTTGGTATTGACTACGACGCGAATGCTTTTGAAGATGCTGCAAATTTAGCTGAAAAGCAAAAACTATCTCAATTTGTAGAATTTCATAAAAAAGATGCATGGAACTTAAATCTAAAAAATGAATTTGATTTAATTTCTAGTAATGGACTCAACATTTATGAGCCAGATAATAAAAAGGTTTCTGCATTATATAAACAGTTCTATAATGCCTTAAAATCAGGTGGTAAATTAGTAACAAGCTTTATAACTCCGCCTCCAAATATAGATGCAAATTCTGAATGGAAAATTGAAAGCTTGAATCCAGAGCATCTACTTTTGCAACAAATTATTTTTGCAGATATTATTGATGCAAAATGGCAATGCTTTCAGAGTACTGAGAAAATGCATCAACAATTAGCGTCCATAGGATTTAGAGATATTGAATTTATATATGATGATGCTCACATGTTCCCGACTGTAGTTGCATTTAAATAATAAAAGTTTTTTGATTTTATTGATGTATAAAAATAATAGAAGTGCTTAATAAGTTTATATCGACAATAAATTATAATTAGCCTCAATAAAATCAAAATAAATTGATGAAACAAACTTATCAATTGTTGTTTTTTAGGTGTAAGAATGTTATTTCACCTAATTTTCAGTACATTTTGTTAAAACACATTACTCTCCAATAGATAGTTTTACGTTTAGAAATAAATTATGATTTTAATACATATAATAAATGAAAAGTTAAGGGATAAAAGCACTATAAGTAAGCTTTACCTTACTTAATAAGCTTGATTGAAGCGAATCTTTTTATGGAGGGCTTTTAGATTTACAATGTAAATTGATTATCAAGTATGACAATTATTACTTTGATTTTTTCTAGAGGTTGATTAATGCTTGTTTATTGATTTCTGGTACTTTGATTTTTTTTGTTGCTATACCAAAATAATTCTTCACATTTTCCTCCGTAATTATATTATTTATGTCTCCTTTTGACACAATTTTCCCTGAGTGAAGTAAACAGCCGACTTCAATGTTATTTAAGGCTATATTTAAGTCATGAATGATAAGAATAACACCAATATTGTGTTTTTTTGTAATGTTATTAAGCAAAAGGATTAAGTCTTGTTGATGTTTTAAATCCATATTTGCACTTGGTTCATCTAAAAGTAGAAATCCAGATAGTTCTGGTTTCATTAATTGTGCTAATGCTTTGGATATCTTTATTTTGGCTTGTTCTCCACCTGATAAGTTATTAAAGTTTTTGTTTATAAATTTTATGGCACCAGTCATCTCAATTGCTTCATAAGCAATTTCATAGTCAAGTTTATTATAACGACCATTTTGATGGGGTATTCTTCCAAGAAGAACATAATCAAGACAATTAAAATTATGGTCTGCTTTGTGATGTTGAGGAACTAATGAAATACTTTTTGCTAATTCTCGTTTATTCCAACGAGAAATCAATTTTTCATTAAAATAAATCTTCCCAGTATCTAAGCTTATATCATTCATTATAGCCTTAAGCAAAGTTGTTTTACCGGAACCATTATGACCAATTAAACCAAAAATTTGCTTATGATAAAACTTCAAATTTATGTCTTGTATAATTGTTTTATTATTTAAAACTATAGATAAATCGATAATTTCAATCATAGTAAGTAGTCCTTTTTATAAATTTTTATGATGGCATAAATTAGAATTGGTGTTGAAATCAGAGTTAAAACTATGTTTACTGGAAGCTCTATTGGCTGCAAAGCTGCTCGACAAAAAGTATCAACTATTGTCATGAGACATGCCCCTAATAAAGCAGATAATGGTAGTAAAAATCTGTAACAATTTGAATATATCATCCTTATAACATGGGGAACTAAGAACCCAATCATACTAACAGGACCACATAAAGCAGTTGAGGTTCCAACCAACAAAGAGATGCCTATAAATAATATTTTTTGTTTTTGCTTAGAGTTAATTCCTAAATTTGTTGCTTCAAAAGATCCTAATTTGAGAGCATTGAGATAGAGAGCAGAATTTTTTAAACAAATAAATCCAAGTATAAATAAAGGTAATGAAATTATTAAATGTAACCATTCAATATTTGAAAATGAAGCCATTCCCCATACCATTAAACTTCTCAATGTATTATCATTTGCAATAAAAGGTGCTAGTTGAATAGGAGCCATTAATACCAAGTTAAGTATGACCCCTAAAACAATTAAAAATGACATATTTGTGTTTGAAGTCTTATGTACAACATAGTTTAGAAATAACACTACTGCTAGACTTCCTAAAATAGATGAAATTGGTAAAGCCCACAGTTGCACCCATTGAGATGAACTTGATGATAAAAACAGAATGGTTAAAGTTGCAAGTAATTGTGAGCCTGCAGATATTCCTAGTATATCTGGTGCTGCAAGAGGGTTCTGAAATAATCCCTGAATGATTGCTCCACTTGATGCCATGGCAGCTCCGACAAAAATCGTAGCGATTATTCTTGGTAACCTTACATCATAAATAATATAATGATTTAAACCAGAGTTAGTTATGCTGTTGAAAAAACTTGAAATAGGAATATTCATTGGACCTATTGTTAATGCAGCAATCGATACTAGAATTAAGGTAACAAGAAGCAGTGATATACTTACGCGTATTTTTATACGGTAAAGATTAAAATAACTCAATGCATCAGTATGAGTTTGTTTGTCTTTAATTAATTCCATATATTACCTTAGATAGCTTATAATAAGTTTGACCAAAAGAAGAGCCACTTTTTTCAATATCTAATACGGGTACAAAGATAATTTTTGTCCCATTCTTCTTTAACAAATTGAATATTTTTTTATAAGAATCACTCATTTTTTTTTCTTCAGAGGCAATTAAAATAATTTTTGCTTGAGTTTTGAGTAAACTTTCTTTATTAACTTTTGTATTTGAAACTTTATTTAAGTTTTTAATATTAAGGTATTTAAGCCAATTATTTCCCAAAGAGTTACTTCCTAATGTAACAAGAGTGTCATTACGAAACATTAGAAACATTCCTGGTATTTCATGATGCGGTAATAATTTTTGTGCTTTTTTAATATCTAATTTGTTTGAATATACTAATTTCTCAGCTAATTGACTCTTGCCTGTTTCTTTTCCTATAGTATTAATGTTGCGTAAAATATTGTTTATGGTATCTGGTCTGTTTAATGTGATTGTTTTTATCCCACTTTCTTTAAATTGCTGAATAGTTTGGGCAGGGCCAGAATCAGCATCAAATATAATTAATGTAGGATTCATTGATAATACACCCTCAAGATTAAGCATTCTTTTATAGCCAATATTTTTAGTTTGTGGAACTTTGGTAACATTTGACTTTCTAAATCAACTCCAATGACTGTGTTAAGTTCATCTAGGTCACTCAAGGTGGTTGTAACCGATGGTCCAATAGATATTATTCTGTTTTCAGAGGCGACTACAAAAAAAGATTGTAGAAGACAGATAGATACGAAAATAAAAGTTAAATATCTCATGATTTTTAATCCTTAATATTAAATTTAATTTTTTGAATAATGACGCTTTTTTCTGGAGTTTTTCCGGTTTTTGCTGGTGTAAACTTTAAATTTAAAAACCATTTTATTGCAGCGTTATCCAATGATTTATTGTTTGATGACTTTAAAACTTTAACACTAATTACTTTTCCTAACTTACCAATGGTTGCTTCAATGGTGACAGAACCCTCGATACCTCTTTCTAAGGCATTTTGTGGATATTGTGGTGGTAAATATTGCCCTATAAGCTTGGCTTTATGCTTTACTAAAGCTTTTTTTGATGCACTAGCTCCTTGTCGAGTTTGCTTAGGTGTTTTATGGGTTTTTCTTTTATGAAAAACTTTTTTCTTTTCGATTTTTTTACTCTATCTTCCTTTGTGATTTTATTATTGTTTTTCTTCTTTACCTTAGTATCTTGTTTTTTTAATACAGGCTTAATCCCGTCTTTTTCAGGTGAAGGACTCTCTTTTTTTTCAGCTTTCTGATTTTCAAAACTCATCATATTTAAGCTAATATTTGTTTGCTCTTGGTTTCTCTTGTTATGGAAAAATACCCATTGATTCGATGACTTTTGAAAAGCCCAAAGAAGAGAAGAATTCAGCAATAGGGTTACTATTGCTGCGATTAAATTTTTATAATTCATTAGAAGTTATAATTCATGCTTAAGAAGACATTTCTACCCATTTCAAAAAAATCTGAGTCATAATTTGTACGATATGCTTTATTTGTTATGTTGTTGATTCCTGCATTAAGCGTAAGATCTTTAATTGAATGAGGTTGGTAAGAAACATTTGCATTATATATTGCATAACCGGGGTTTACTTCGTTTTTAATACTGCCATCATCTAACTCCACAGAGTGTGTTTGTCTCGCTGCGTAGTTTGAAGAAAATATAAACGTAGTATCCATTGATTTTACAGGTATTGAGATTGATGAATACCCCTTTGATAAAGGCATATTGTTTATTAATTGTCCATTATCGGTATTTATTCCTCTATTATAGGTATAACTTGTATGGAAAATAAAATATTCATTTTTATATGAGGTATTGATATTAACCCCTTTTATTCTCACTTTATCAATATTTTGATATTGCTCTATTTCAATTGGTCCAAACATCCCCGGAGGAGCAAATCCAATGGTCTCTGAGTTAATAAAGTTATGAATGTCGTTTTGGAAAATACTTATATGAGCAGTTAATAGGTCATCATTCGGTAAGACTTTTTTATAATCAAAACCAAACTCTTTATTGGCGCTTTCTTCTGGTTCTAAAGAAAAGTTAGGCGCGAAGATCGTGGGTATTCCTCCAGCGTGGCTACCATATGCAAATTGCTCAAAGAAATTTGGAGCTCTAAAACCTTCAGTGTATGCCAAATAAGTGGATAATGAATCTGTCAACTGAAGTTTTGTAGATATGGATTTGGATAATTTACTATCTTTATCTGTTTGATTGCTCTTTATATTTTGCTCGTTTGGTATGTCAAATCCTTTATTGGTGTAATCATCAAATCTCAATCCAGGCGTAATGGACCATATCTTCGTTAAGTGAATCTGATCTTTAATAAAGATACCAAATTGTTTTTGATTTGATTTAGGCGTTTTAGCGCTTCTTGGGCTATTTGTATTGTATTTGGTATATTGGTAATCTAAACCATATGTAATATTTTGTTTATACAAATTGGTTGTATTTTGTATTTTGAACCCTTGTTTTGTCCCTGTGTTTTTATCATTGACAGCTGGAATTATTGGGGCTCCAGGAAAAAATGAATATGAAGGCGTTTGTTGATTTAGTCTATTTTTTAAGTAAAAGAGGTTAAGCTTTAAATTAACATATTCGTTGTCGGGATTGAGATTATACTTTAAATTATATTGTTGAGTATTTAGTTTTAAAATTGTGGGTGCAAAATCATCTGAGTTATTGGGTGATATTTTTGAATTGGTATCATTATTTATATTAAGGTAAGAAAGATTTAAAGATTGATAATCATTTATATCCCAATTAAAGTTTATGAGTCCTTGAAATTGATGCGCTTCACTATCTTTGACTATTTGATTATTGCCATCTTTATAATTATTATTTTGATTGCCAATACCTGCGATTAGAAAACCAAATTGATCATTTTGAATTCCAGTTGCGATTCCTTGTGTGAATTTATCATTATTGAAATCAAAACCTAAATATAATTTACCACCAATTTCTTTGTTTTTTAGTAAGCTTTTAGCTGTAAGAGTTTCTGTATCAATTACTCCTCCCATATTTCCCGAACCAAAAGAAAGGTTACTTCCAGATTGATAAACTGACAATGAGTGCAGCAAAAATGGGGATGGCGTATTTAATATGGTAGAGTCGCCATGCCCACCTGGCATTAAAAAAGATGCTTGACTGACGCCATTAACTGCAAATATGGAGCGCCCAGTGCCAACATCTAAACCATTAACTTGAATATTTTGTGTTATTGGTTTTGGGGCACCAATTGTATCTAAACCTGGAGTAAGGTTAATTAGATTTTCAAGATCATTATTTGGCGTGGCAGACACATCAATTTTATATTTTTGATAGGGTATCATGCTTGAAGAATCAGATAAGTTTGTTTTATAATTTGCAAAGTTTGCATTTTTCATCTGTTTATTTTGTTTGGTTTTTAATTGACCTGTTACTTCAATTGATTCTAAATGCTGGGTGTTATATGGAAGGGCATACCCTTTGGATGATAACAGCACCAAGATTGCTATTGATGAAAGCTTAAATCCAACTTTTTTCATTTGGTTAATTCCTGTGTTTAATTCTTGTTTTAATTTTTATTTTTGACAATTAGTTTCATTATTTTTATATTATTTTTTTTAAAATAGTTAGAATTTTAATTAAGTTTGTTGATGGCAATTGAGAGTCAACAGCCAATTTATAACTTTTAATTGGACCTCCTTTGTTGTGAATTTTTTGTTCAAGTTCTTGGGTGCTAGTTAATAACTTCCCATCTAAATAAATTTGATTTGTTTTTAAGATGCTAATGATATGATTGTTAGTTTTGTTAGTTTGAGAATATTTTTTTTGTAACTCAGGAAGGTTAATTTTAATATAACTTTGAATTGGTCCGACCATCAAGGCAAGCATAACGACTAATATCAAAAAAAAATCCAAAAGTGGAATCAGGTTAGGTTCATTGATAAATTCAATTTGTTTTTGATTAGATGAAATCATGCGCGACTCTCAATAAACGTGTTCAAGGAGTCTTCAAGATTTTGAAAATATTGTTCAAATAAGAACCTAAAAACAAATAGAGCTATTAAACTCAAGGATGCAATTACAATTCCAAATGCAGTTGCATACATGGCTTCTGATAAATATCTGATTAAATTTTCAAAATCATTTGCTTGGTTCATTTGTGCCGATAATGATGCAAAAGATTTACTCATACCCCAAATTGTGCCAAGAAGCCCTAGCATTGGAGAAACAACAGCTAACAAATTTAATAAAATAAGAGGCCTGAACAAATTTTTTCTTAAAGATTGAAGATATAAATTTATTTTTCGCTCTGCTTGTTTTTTTTGATTATCTTTTAAAGTAGATAAAACATATGATGAAAAATGGTTATTAATTTTAGAGTGTTTACACTTTTCATTATATTCTGAAAGATGATCATGTTTGGGTAACTTAAATTTAGGTAGAAGAATAAATTTGATGATCCTTTCCGTTGTTAAAAAGGTCAGAAAGAAAAAGGCAAATAACATGATATAAATGATAGGACCAAATAAATGGCTCAGATGATATAGAACTTCCATTTTTAACCTCACCCCTTAAAGCAAATGATAATCATTATCATTATCACAAAGTAGGGGGTTACTATATGATAAAATTCTCTTTAAGTAAATAGTAATTTTTAACTTATTAATGACAATTTTTAATTATTTTTCTTTAATATTTTTTCTATCAACGTATTTCTTATGAATGGTTTCTTTAAAAATTGTTGTTTCATAACTTTAGTCGGTTATAATTGAAAGAGTTAAGTTAATTGAGAAAAAATATGAACGAAGAAGTTTCCATAAAAAGTGCTGATGATATTGAAAAAATGCGTGTTGCGGGTAAATTAGCATCTGAAGTTTTAGAAATGATAACACCATTTGTAGTGGCGGGTGTTTCAACTGAAAAGTTAGATAAAATTTGTCATGATTATATTGTTAATGAGCAAGATGCTATCCCAGCATGTTTAAATTACAATGGATTTCCTAAATCTGTTTGTACATCTATTAATGACGTAATATGTCATGGTATACCTAACGAGACAGAAATCCTAAAAAACGGTGATATTTTAAATATAGATGTGACTGTTATTAAAGATGGTTTTCATGGGGATACTTCAAAAATGTTTATGATTGGAGAGGTGAATCCAAAAGATCGGAGATTAATTCAGGTTACACAGGAGAGTATGTACGAAGCTATCAAAGTTGTTCGACCAGGAATTAAATTAGGCGAGATCGGTACAACAATTGAAAAATATATTAAAAGCAAAAAATCTGCAAGTACTAGGTATACGATTGTAAAAGATTTTATCGGGCATGGGATTGGAGAAGTTTTTCATGAGGCGCCGGAAGTCCTTCATTATAAAAACAACCATTCTTTAATTTTAAAGCCAGGTATGTGTTTCACAATCGAACCAATGATTAATGCAGGAAAGTCAGGTATTCGCTTTAATGATGGTGACTCATGGACTGCATATACAGTTGATGGTAAGAAGTCGGCACAATGGGAACATACCATTTTAGTTACAGAAAAAGGATGCGAGGTTTTAACCTTACGAACGGATGAGAAATTCAAGAGAATATGGAATCATAACTAATTTTATACTTTTACTATGATATGGATATTAGTAAATTTTATATAAGGGAACATATGAAAAATATTGAAAAGAGTTATCTTAAAAACACATTTAGTTTCGTAAGAACTATGGCGTCAAATCCAAGGACAACAGGTGCTATATTACCTAGCTCAAAATATTTAGTTAGAGAAATGGTGTCACATGTTAGGCATTCTAAGGATGAATATGTGGTTGAACTTGGTCCAGGAACTGGTGTGGTAACTGCTGAATTATTAAAAATTGGTATTGAACCAAAAAAATTAATTGTTATTGAATATAACGAAAATTTTTATTTTCAACTTAAAAGAAATTTTCCTGGCGTTCGTGTAGTACATGGTGATGCAGCAGGTTTAACGAATATCTTAAAAGATATAGTTGGACAAGTTGGAACTATTATATCTGGCTTACCGTTAAGATCACTGCCTCGAAAAACAAGCTCTGCAATTTTAGAACAAATCCCCCAAGTTTTAAGTCCTGAAGGTAAATATATTCAATTTACATATGATTTTTTAAGCCGAAATAGGTTTTATCCTAAGGGCGGAAAGCTTATTGAATCTCAAAAGGTTATGAGAAACTTACCACCAGCAAAAGTGAATGTTTTTTCTTTTTAAGAAAAAACATTTTTTATAAGTAATGCACTTTTTTAATGTACTGTATTATCTATCTTTTTATTTCATCTAAATGAAACTGTTCAAGCTCTTTTATTTTACTTTTACCAATCTTGCTTATTGTTTCAAACTCATCTACATGATTTAGCTTTAGTAAAATTTCATAATATATTTTTATCTTAGGCTCTGTCCCTGATGGTCGAATAATGATTCTTGAGTTGTCTGATAAATTATAAATAAGTATATCCGAGGAGGGTAACTGGATTTCTTGCTTTGGTTGCTCTTTAGTAAAATAGACGACTTTTCCTGATAAATAATCTTCGATGTATGATACTGAAGTATTTCCGATTTTTTTAATATGTTTGGTTCTTAACTCTTGCATAAAATCAAAATTTTCAGAATTTAAGTGAATAATTTTTTGTGAAGTAAAATAATAACCATACTTAACATAAAGTGAAGCTAGATGTTCTATTACATTGATGTCTTTATATTTTAATTCTGATGCTAAATTACAAAATGCAAGCATTGCCGACATTCCATCTTTGTCATTTACTTTATTATTGACTGAATAACCAATTGCTTCCTCATAGGCAAAAATTAAATTATGATTATCTAACAGAGTTGAATTCATTAACCATTTAAAGCCCGTAAGTGTCTCGTAATAGGTTGCATTATAATTTATGGCAATCTGATTTAACATCCTTGACGATACAATTGTTGTTCCAACTATAGGATTAGCCTTTTTGTTTTTGGATAGGACATAATCCGCAAGTAAAACACCAATTTGGTTGCCATTTAACACAAGAAAATTACTACCAGTATTGATAGCTATAGATAGTCGATCTGCATCAGGATCATGAACGCAAGCTATATCACATTTATTTTTTTCAGCATACTTTATGGCTAACTTCATTGAATCTGGATCTTCAGGGTTAGGATTATTTACAGTTGGAAAATCAGGATTTGGCTGACTTTGTTCTTCCACAATATAAAAATTCTTGTAATTGTTATATTTCATTAACAAATCAATCGTAGGGAGACCAACACCATGAAGTGGTGAGTATGAAAACTTAACTTTAGGAATGTTTTTCCCTATTGAATAATTGGTATCGTGGGATATATCTTTAATATATTCGTTTATTTTTTCTTGAGGAATATAGGAAATTTCTTTCTTAAATTTTGCATCGGTAATACATAGAGAGGGAATTTTTTGCTGAGTAGCCTTCATTATTTCCTCTGAAATCTTACTATCAATGGGAGGGAATATCTGCGCTCCATTTGAAAGGAACAGCTTTAATCCATTATATTCTTTTGGGTTGTGGCTTGCCGTTATTACAATACCTGCATCAGCTGTATAATAGTTCACAAAATATGATACTACAGGTGTTGGACTTGAGAATGCAAATAGGTGTACTTTTATATTTTGACTAATTAAAATACAAGCAGTAGCCTCTGCAAATTGTTTTGATAAGTGTCTTTCATCATATCCAACTACTACTGATTTATTTTCTTCAGAATGTCTAAGGTAATTAGCTAAGCCTAATGCAGTTTCTTGGATTAATAGTTGATTGATTCTATTTGTTCCTGCTCCAATTATACCTCTAATTCCAGCAGTTCCAAAAGTAAGTCTTGATGAAAACATATCTTTTAATTCAGAAAAATTCTTATCGTTTAGAAGTTTTAGAATTTGGTTTTTTGTAACTGGATCTGTATCTCTGCTGAGCCAGTGTTGTATTTTAGTGTTTAAATCTTTGTCCATAAACAATACCCATAAAACATATGAAGAAAAAGAGAAAGGTGATTTTAGAAGATGGTCGGACATACTGGATTCGAACCAGTGACCCCAACTCCCCCAGAGTTGTGCGCTACCAGACTGCGCTAATGCCCGATTACATTATTAGAACAATTTTATCTTTAAAAGGCAAATTGATTTTCACACTTCTTGTTTAAATATTATGCAGTTAACTTTCTTTTTTCGGATAAAGTTTTGTTACAATCCATTTAAAGGTACTACCCTGTAAGACTATTGATAGAATTACAACTACATAGGTTAGGGTAATGATGGAATTAGAATTATTTTCAGGAATCATTAGCGCGAGTGCGATTGAAATACCACCCCTAATGCCACCCCATGACATTAAAAGATTTTCTTTCCAATAGGCTTTTTTTGAAAGGTTTTTATTATAAAAAAAAGTAATACAATTGATTAAAATAGATGAAACGCTAATATACCTTGCTATAAAAATTGCAATGAAGCTTAATATGCCTATACATATTAATTTAATGTTAAAATCAATTGTTAGCATTTCTAAACCAATCAAAACAAAAAGAAATGAATTTAAAACTTCATCAACTAATTCCCAAAAACTATCTAATGATACAATTGTTTTTTTTGCGAAGTTTTTTGTTTTCATATCATGGCCAATTACGAGACCAGCAATTACCATAGTAATGGCTTGTGATACATCTATAGCTGAAGCAAGAATAAAACCTGAGCTTGACAATGCAAGAGTAAATAGAATCGCAACTTCTTTATCATCAATCATTCTCAAAAAGAAACTTACAAATTTCCCTAATACAAATCCAAGAAGTAACCCGCCTAATGCTTGTTGTATCAGTGTTGTAGATAAAGAAAATAACGACACAGAATCATGAGAATAAACGATTCCCAATAGTACAATAAATAATAATATACCAGCAGCATCATTAAATAAGGCCTCCCCAATAATTTTAGTTTTCGTTGATTGGGAAATTGATTTTGTTGTTTTAAATACGGCTAAAACTGCAATTGGGTCAGTAGGTGAGATTAAGGCTCCAAATACAAGACACATTGGAAAGGATATTGGGAAATTTAAAAGTATGCTGATGTAATGGACTAAAATGGCTGTAATTAATGTAGAAATTACTACACCTAAACTGGCAAGTTTTAAAATTGGAAAGAATTCTTGTTTTAAATCAATCGAGTTAACATGCAGTGAACCAGCAAATAGTAAATAACTTAGCATCGTATTGAGAACGATATCTTTAAAGTCAACCCCAGATAACAGGTCTTTTACAGGCAAAAACCAATCGGGGAATATTTTTAATAAAATTAAAACAACTAAGGATATTAATAATGTTGTTAAAGTTAGTCCAATAGATTTAGGGAGCTTCAGATATTTAGAATTTATGAAGCTTGCTAAGGCTGAAATAATCACTAACATTGAAAATAATATTTGATATCCCATCAGAGCCTCAATTATTTATTTGTTTCAGGGAACAATTTTAAGACTAACCACTTAAAAGTACTCCCTTGTATAAAGATTGAAAAAAGTACGACATAGTATGTAATAGTAAATATTGTCGTGACTCCTTCAAAAGTCTGAATACTTAATGCTAAGGCTATTGATATCCCACCTCTGATAGCTCCCCAACTCATTAACAGATTCTCTTTCCAGTAGTATTTTCGAAAATTCAGTCTCTTTTTATGGACGGATGGTATAAATAAAATCACATATCTAATGATCACAATCGCAAGAAATGTCGTGAATGCTATGATTAGATATTTTACATGAAAATCTGCCTCGAAAACCTCCAACCCTATTAGAACGAATAAAGCAGTATTTAAAATATCATCCCACAGCTCCCAAAAACTATTCAAATACAGACTAGTACGTTTAGGATAATGACCTTTTCTCATATCGTGACCAATTATCAGACCAGAAATCACCATCATAATTGGAGCTGAAGTTCCAAGCTCAACAGCAAATAGGTAACCTGCTGTAGTTAAAGCTAATGTGATGAGCACAGCTACTTTTCTGTCATCTACATCTCTTAAAAGGAAAGAAACAAATTTACCAAGTATTGCACCCAAAAGAATAGCGCCAAAAACTTCCCTTATGGACATTGTTAAAACATATTTAAACGTAATATTATCTGCTGTATTTGTTACAATTTGATATAAAATTACAAATAATATGATGCCCGTTGCATCATTGAATAGCGACTCTCCTAAAATTCTACTTTTGACTTTTTTAGGTATGGATTTAGTGGTTTTAAACACCGAAACAACTGCAATCGGATCTGTTGGTGAAATTAAGGCACCAAATAAAAAGCAATAAAAGATTGAAATTGGACTATTTAATAAGTGACTAACCCAGTATAGAAAAAAACCTATTAAAATAGTTGAACAAATGACTCCTATGCTAGCTAAGAGTATAATTGGTGAAAGTTGTTTTTTAAAATCGACAGTATTGATGTGAAGAGCAGCTGCAAACAAAAGATAACCAAGCATTCCATCAATGATAACTGAATGGAAATCAATGCCTGAAAGAATTGTTTTGATTGGGATAAAAGCGGCTGGAAAAAACTTTAGACAAATAATAACTGTAGTTGAAATTAAAAGAGAAGCAAAAGTTATCCCTATGGAATTTGAAAACCTAAAAATTTTATAATTTAGATAACTCGCCATAGCACTAACTAAAATTACTGCTGCAACCAGTATAAATGGAAAACTCATTTTTAAATTTTCTCCAAAAACATTCTAAAAGGTTAATTATATAAGATTAAACTTGCAAATCAATTATAAATTAATCTATTATATATATATGGGTATAGGTATATTGAGGGCTTTATGGTTGGTTTATTGTTTAAATATTTTTTGACTGCTGGTGTGGTTATGTTAGTTTCAGAGCTTGCTAAAAGAAGTGATCGACTTGGTGGTTTAATAGCAGCAATGCCATTGGTAACCGTCATTGTATTAATTTGGTTATATCTTAGTCATCAACCTGCTGAAAAAATTGCAAATCATGCTTGGTATACTTTTTGGTATGTTATACCAACATTACCAATGTTTTTGATTTTCCCTATATTATTTCCAAAGTTAGGGTTTTGGCTCTCACTGGCGGTAAGTGTTATTTTTACAATGATATTTTTTGTGTTATTTGCGGTAGTAGTTAAGAAATTTGGGGTCATTTTGCTATAGTAAGGTGCCGTTTCATACGACACCTTATTATTAGTTTGTCTATTTTTCTTCTAGAAAATGAAAATCTAATGTTCTTTGAAGGGCTTCTAACATATCTACTTTAGGGACCCAATTTAGTTTTTGTTTAGCATTATTTATAGATGGAACTCTTCTATCAACGTCCTGATAACCCTTACCATAATAATTTTCTGAATTGGTTTCAACAATTTCAGTGTTCATTGCATTTTCTTTATATTTAGGGTATTTTTTCATAGCTTCAATAGTTAACTCAGCTAATTCTTTAATCGTGAATTCATTCAGAGGATTACCAAAGTTAAAGATTTCTTGGAATGATTTATCACTTTGTCTAATAATCTCGATTAATCCTTGAATACCGTCATCAATATAAGTAAAGCAACGTTTCTGCATACCGCCATCTACTAATTGAAGAGGTTTACCATCACGGATATTTGTAATAAATTGAACTAGGACTCTTGCACTTCCATTTTTAGAAGATTTTAAATTATCTTGTTTAGGGCCAATCCAATTAAAGGGACGGAACAAAGTATAATTAAGTCCTTTTTGTAATCCATATGCATGAATTACTCTGTCTAGCAATTGTTTTGAACAAGAGTAAATCCACCTTTGTTTATTAATAGGACCTGTAACCAGTTTACTCGTATACTCGTCAAATGGAATATCAGTACTCATACCATATACTTCACTTGTAGATGGAAAAACAAGGTGTTTGTTGTGTTTGACACATAGCTTTACAATATCAACATTTGCTTCATAGTCTAGCTGATATACATGAAGTGGATCAGTAACATAGAGAGCTGGGTTTGCAACAGCAACTAATGGAAAAATAACATCACAGAGTTTAATGTGATTCTCAACCCAATCATCTTCATCTAACATGTTGCCTTTGACGAAAGTAAAGTTAGGGTGAGATAAAAAGTCTTTAATTTTTGAGTCATCAAGGTCCATGCCAAAAATTTCCCAATCGGTTTGTGATAAGATCTGTTCAACCATCCCACTTCCAATGAAACCGTTTACGCCCAAAATAAGTATTTTTTTCATTAAATTAAGTCTCTGTTATTTTAATGTGTTAATAAGTTTTTCAAAATGATATATTACTTCTTGAATAAAAACAAGATAGTCATTTATCATCGCTTTGATTCAAACTCAGTATAGATTTGATAATAAATCTTGGCCTTTGTCTGATTTCTTCATAAATTCTACCAATATATTCACCAACAATTCCTAGTCCCATTAACACAACACCTAAAAAGAAAAATGTGATTGCGAAAAGGGTAAAGACGCCGTCCGCTCCTGGTCCATGAAGGAATCTAGAGCATATTAAAAAGATGAATAAAATAATACTTGCAGTCGACACTAAAAAGCCTAATAGAGTGAAAAATTCAAGAGGGGCTTTTGAGAAATTTGCAAAAAAATCAAAATTATATCTTATCAATTTGTATAAATTATAGCTTGACGTGCCTTCTTCACGAGCGGCATGGCGAACTCCAACATCAATAGGGTTTGTTGCAAAACTATGAGCAAGTGCTGGAAGAAAAGTGGAGTTCTCTTTAGTTGAAATAACTCTTTGGACAATGTCGTTAGTATATGCTCGCAACATACAACCTTCATCGACCATATCTATTCCAGTAAGTTTTAATCTTAGGCTATTATGAAGTTTAGAAACGAAAAGGCGCCATTTTTTGTCTTGTCTGTTAAGACGGTAACCACCGACCACATCATGTCCCTCTTCTACTTTTTCAATCAAAAGAGGGATATCTTCTGGGTAGTTCTGCAAATCAGCATCCATTGTGACAATAACATCAGCATCCGAGTTCTCAAAACCAGCCATAATAGCCATGTGCTGACCATAATTTTTATTGAAATCAATGACTTTAACTTGTAGTGGTCGTTTGTTGTATAACTCTTCTAGCAAGTGAATTGAATTATCTTTACTGCCATCATTAATAAATATTACTTCGTAAGATTTGTTCATGCTGTCTAAGACAGGGAATAATCTTTCAAATAATGTTGGAAGAACTTCTTCTTCATTAAAAATAGGAATGACAATAGCCAACTTATTGCTTTTCATAATTATTTCCTAAAACTTTTAAATATATCTTTAAGAGTTGAAACGACATCATCTTGATCGCTCTCGCTCATATCAGGAAAAAGAGGCAAGCTAATTACAGAACTACCAATTAATTCCGAATTTGGAAAGTCACCTACATCATAGCCATATTTTGTTTTGTAGTATGGATACAAATGAGCAGCTTCATAATGTAACCCACAACCAATATTATTGTTTTTAAGCTCGTTCATAAGCTCGTCTCTGGTTATAGTTGTTTTTTCACTATTGACTCTAGGTGCAAATAAATGCCAAGCATGTTTAAATTTGTAATTTGGCATTTGAGGCAAAATAAGTTCCTCAACATCATTAAGTAATTGATAATATCGTTGGACTAGATATGTTCTTTTTTCAATGAAGGTATCTAGTGCTTTAATTTGATGGATCCCAAGTGCTGCTTGAATATCCATTAAATTATACTTAAACCCAGGGCATACAATTTGATAATGCGGACTACCAGTTTTTCCAAAACGATTCCAAGCCTCACGATCCATTCCATGGAACTTTAAGAGATTAATTTCATCAAAATATTTTTTGAAATCCTCTCTTGGAGATGTGATGCAACCACCTTCACCAGTTGTCATGTTTTTATTTGGGTGAAAACTAAATACTTGGAAATCTCCAAAGCTTCCGATTTTCTTCCCATCATACTCAGCTCCAATTGCATGAGCTGAATCTTCGATAACTACAAGATTGTGCTTTTTAGCTAAATTATAAATCTCTTTTAAATCAACTGGTAAGCCGGCAAAATGAACAGGCATGAGGACCTTTGTGTTTTCATTGATTGCTTGTTCAATTTTAGAAATATCGATATTGTAATCGGATAAGTTTACATCAACTAATTTTACTTTGGCTCCTACTATCTCAATTACATTTAGAGTAGCGGCAAAGGTCATAGGAGTAGTTATAACCTCATCTGTTTCTTTTAAATTTAATGATAGTAATGCAAGATGAAGTCCTGCAGTAGCGGAATTCAAACAAACAGCATTTGATGCACTTGTGTACTCGGATAAGAGTGTTTCAAATTTTTTTAGTTTTGGTCCGGAAGTTATCCATCCAGATCGGAGAGAATCATTAACATCTTCTATTGCCTTTTCTGAAATACTAGGCTTTGCAAACGGTAAAAATTGTTGTCTCATTAAAATATGATACCTTTGGTTAATTAGGGTGATTGGAAAGTATATAATATCGTTGGTTGGATCCAACTATATAAATACTTCTTTTAAAGGGAAAATTAGTTTGATTATAGTCTTTTTTATTGGTAATTACAAACACATGGTTTTTACTGCTCCATAGTTTAGTTAATTGGGAAGAGGTTATTGAACCTTTCTCAATTCCTGAATTTTTCATCTCAGAAGTTGCTTCTAATTCACCTAAAAAATTATAGAGAATAACACTTTTTTTTAAGTAAAAAGAAGCATCGTAAAAGTAATCTCCATAAGCTACAACGATACTGTTAGGGTGTTTAATTATTAAACTTTCTATATTTTTTATTAAAGGCTTGATCGTTTTTTGATTTATAAATTCTATACTTGGCCAGACAAAAACAGATATTGTTAAACTTCCTAATAAAATATAAGCAAAAACTTTTTTCTTATTGTTTTTTTTCATTTGTTTTATGATTGCAATAATAATGCCCAATAATATGGCAGCCATTGGAAATAAATAGGTACTGATCTGATTAAAAAAAGATTAAACTTCTTGAGAAAAGGAAGTATCGCACCAGCCAAAGCAAAAACAAAAAAGACACTTATAGTTAATAAAATAATTGATAAGTCATAAAGACAATATCTCTTGTTGATTTCAAATTTTTCTACGAAATTGATTGATAAAAAGATACATAATGGTAAAAGAAGAGGGACCAGATAACCAATCAAAATGGATTGTGAAAACCCAAAGAAAAAAGCTATTGATACGCACCAAATAAACAAAAAAAGTATCTCGTTTTTATACTTATTATCTTTGAATTTTAAGTAATTTTTTTTCAATGACTCAGGAAGATAAAATGTCCAAGGTAGAAATATTGCAAAAATATAAAGAATATAAATACCTTTATTCATTTCTCTATTTTGAGCGTCAGTAAGGTATCGTTCAAATTGTTGAACAATAACGTAATAATTAAAAAATTGATGATAACTTTGGTTGACCAAATATATCCAGATACTACTGGAGACAATAACAAAGAACAAACCAACATAAAGTTTATAGTTTATCAGTTTTTTAAATTCACGCTTACATAGATGATATATTCCTATGACTACCATTGGTAAAATAAGGCCAATTAAACCCTTGGTCATTACAGCTAAAAATGAAAAAAAGAAGGAATTTGCAAGCCAGATATTTGATGTTTTAGAGTTCGATTTTTTATTGAGGCTTAACATATATGATAAAAGAGAAATACTAATAAAAATTCCAACAGAAAAATCTAGATTTAAGTATTTCTGCATAATTAAAAAAGAAAAGTCGAGTTTAAAATAAGAACCGTATAAAAGGCTATGTTTCTTGAGTGAAATAATTGCTTCACACCATAATAGAAAAAGAAAATTGATATATATGAAAGGATAGGGTTTACTAGTCTTGCTGACCATTCTGAAATACCAAACAAAGATAATGAAAAGGATGTAAGCCAATACATTAGAGGAGGTTTTTCAAAATATACAATTTGCTGAAGGTGAGGTACCAAATAATTTCCACTTTGAAGCATTTCTCTAGCAATTTCCGCATACCTTGATTCATCAGGGTTAATAAGCGCAGGGGATCCATAAAAAATTAAAGCTATTGTATTTAAAAAAAATAAGATAGCTATGTGTTTGGTAGTTTGTGAATGGGAAAATTTAACTAAGTAATTCATGTATAATAACTTTTTTCTATTAATTCAAATAGAATAGCAAATTTAATAAAACATTGCTTTAAATTTTATTTAAAACACTGTACAATTACTTGAGTTGTAAAATTAACTAGGAAATTTAGAATAAAATGAAATGGATACTTATCTTTGCATTAGTTTTTTCTTTTAATATTCATGCTCTGCAAGGGAACAATGATATAAAATTGACATATCAAATTAAAACAGGTCATACTTTTTACCATGATCTCAAAGCCAACTCACAAAAATCAAAATATTTTTACAATAAACCAAAAAAAATACGAGTATTTATTGATCCAACAACTTCAAAAAAAAATTTGGGAGATAAGATTAGATTTGCAATTGTACATAATACTAAAAGTAATGCTTTTAAAATTGTGAGGGTTGAAAAAAAACACAGTAAAAATCATTTATTTTTCGATGTTTATGTTTTGTTTGCTCCAAAAGAAAATGCAGATTTCAATCATCAGTCATATTTAACGATTAGTATTGGTGGAATCAAACAATTTAATCAACAGTCATTAATTGGTAAACATGGTTTTAACTTAGTTGTTTTTGGTGATAGCTTATCTGATGGTGGATATTTTGACCAATTATTAATAAAAAATTATCCCCAAAAATTTCATGCCGGTGATAGAGCTATCTATACAACCCCTAATGGAAAAGTGTGGTCAGAATACCTTTCTGAATATACAGGAGTAGCAATAAAAGAAAATAACTTTAATCCAATCGACTCAAAATTTGTTTCTCAAAGCCTTAATGGTGATAATTATGCTGTAGGTGGAGCAACCACATCTTGTGCTTGGTTGAACTTTAAGGGTTTAGCTCCATTACCAATTGGACCTCAATCTCCAAATAGTTTTGATTCCAAAGATCCAATGTTTCATTGTAATCATAATCTTGCAGGTATGTCGCAAATTGAACACTATTTACAAAGGCACAATAAAACAGATATATCTCGAAATAGAAATATATTCATTATTCAGGGGGGTAATAATAATATATTTGAATTTTTTAAAAACTTTGGTTCATCGCAAAATACAAGAGATAATTTTTGGAAAAGTTATAAATTGAATCATAATGTAAATCCTTATATTAGAGATATTGCTATCAGTGCATCGGATGATATTGTAAACGATGTTGTTTTATTGCATGCAAAAGGTGCGAAAAGATTTATTGTTTGGAAACTCTTTGATTATAAAAATTTACCGTCAACTAAAAAGTTTAATTATGAAATGAAAATGTTCTCTCATTCCATTCCTTTTAAATTAATGTTTTGGTTCAATCCCGAAAAGACACAAGTATTTAAAGACTTTTTTACCATAAATGAAATAAATATTGTGGAAGATTACCGAAATACATTTAATCGAAACTTAATTAAAAAATTAAATGCACTATCTAGTAAATATAAAGACTTACAAATTCAATATTTTGATCCTGATTTAATATATAAAAAAGCTATACTTGATCATAAAGTTGAAATTTTAGATGATACAGTAAAATTCACTAATACAAACGCGCAACTTGTAAAGCTTGCTATTATCAGCCCGTCAAATTATAAAAAAGGATATTTATTTTATGATGGTGTTCACCCTACAACTCAAATGCATAAGTTAGAGGCTGATGCATTGTTTTTAAAGGTTAAAAAATTTAATTAATATTGCATTGTAGAATATCTTAAAAAAAGTTTACTCATCTCATTATTGCTGATTTTTGAGTAAACTTATTTAATATATTTTAAATAAGTGCAAGTATAAAGGCATAATATACCTAAAAAGGGCAGTTGTTTTAAAAAATAAAATAGTTTATATTGTGTGGCTTATTCCCTCTAACAGAAAACCTTCATGGACAGAAATAAACTTATCATCCTTTTGTTATTCTTAACGATTGTTATAGATATTATGGGTGTGGGTATTATTATACCTTTGATGCCTGATTTGTTTTTTGGTAATAAGTTGATATTCCAATTTGATAATAATTTACAGTTTTTAGCATATGGATTAGCCATGGCTATTTGGCCCTTGGGTTTGGTTTTAGGGGCACCAATTATCGGAGAGTTATCTGATAAATTTGGCAGAAAAAAATTGATTATCTTATCATTAGTCTTTACAGCAATTTCATATTTTATTATTGCTTTGAGTATTGAAACCAAAAATTTCTATTTATTTATCTTTGCTCGTCTTCTTGGAGGTATTTTTGCTGGATCTTTTGAAGTTGCCCAAGCCTATACTGTTGATATTAGTAGTTCTGGTGAACGAGCAAAAAATATGGGATACATTATTATAGCAGCTAACCTTGGAACAATTATTGGCCCGATTTTATCAGGTATAATTAACGATCCTATGTATAACCTTCCAATATATACAGTCATTCTCCTTGCTGGAATCCTTTCTATTATTAATGCATGTTTGGTGAAGTTATTTTTGTCTGTTGATCAACCTAAGTTTCCAAGCCTTAAAATATCATTGCTACATTGTTTA